>CAYPFE010000112.1:0-8405 GCA_964409895.1 uncultured Novosphingobium sp. | reverse complement strand
CGCCTTGCGACCCTTTACACCGCCTTGCGCCCACGGAACTGCAATGCGAGTTCCGCGGCCCTTAGAGACAATCGCAAAGTCCGCGTACCACTCCTCCGGAACGCCCTTGACCCCACGGATAGGCTCTCCCGCACCGTCGGTTAGGCGTCCCACCATCGAGGTAGGAATGTCAACATTGGCGCGTGAGAACTGTCCAGCGTTGTCCATGTGGCCCGTGTAGAGCCACGCATACATCTCCTCAAGGCCGTTTGCTTCTTCGATGTCGCTGAGAACCTTGATTGACACGGTTCCGTCGTTGACGAATCGCGCATCAACACCCTTGGCTGCCCCAGCCTCGGAGGGCAGTCGTGGCGGGTCGGTCATTCCCGACTCCCAGGTTGGCTCGTAAATCCAAGCCTTCGGGTCTATCTCCTCGGGAATCTCGTCAATGTTGCGAAAGCGAGTGTTGAAGAACTCGGTAAGAAGTTGATCGTCGCTGCCAATCTGGGCGCGCCATTCACCGCGAACCTCGTCTACGATCTGCGGTATTCGCGCCTGGAACTCCTCCGGGGACAGTTGAGCCTGGAGTTCGTTGATCTCGTCTGCGCGCCGCTCCAAGAGTTCGCGCTGAGTCATCACTCCACTCGGAGTAATCGGTAGATCGGTTTGCGTCCGTGCAGCCTCGCGCTCCGCGGCCTCCAACGCCAGGTCGGAATCCATTTGCTGTTGGCTTTCGGCAAAGATTCGTGACGGCCTGTTGGCCTCCGTCATGGCCGCGCCGTACTGCTCGTTCGCACGCTTGCCGGTGACGTTGATCTTCTGCGCTGACGTTTCTAGCCAGCGGTCTGCCTGCCCCTTGGATACCGCGATTCCGCGTGACTGAGCGGCAGCTCGGACTACACCGGAGAGTAGGAGACGCCGCGAACCGATATCCCCTTCACGGAAAGCGTTGGCAACAACCTCGGCCATCTTGCGCGGCAAGAACATGCGGGCGTATCGGTAGACGCTCTTGGAGCCTTCGCCGGTTGTCAGATCAACAACTTCGTCAACAGCAATCGAGGAGAACATTCGACCTAGCGAGTCGAACACGCCCTCCGTAGACGGAATCTCGCCGGAGCCTGGAGCCGACCGCCCTGTCGTCTTGTACGCCTTTGTCGCTTGGCCAATCTCACTTGCGTTGTCGGATATCGACTCCGCAATAGTCTTGGCATTTGTCGTATCGACGTACTGTTGCATTATCTTCGCAGCGCGGGCGGTTGGCATGTATGTAACCGCCACATGGTTTGCAACGTTGGAACGCAACACACCTAAAGCCGTGCGCTGGGGAGCCATATCCCCGCGCTTCAATCCGCCTCCGCGACGCAGAGCCGTATCGAACGACTCTTTACCTAACTCGTCTAGCACTCCAGAGACGTAGCGGGGGAGTTCGCTCACCGCGACGCCCATCTCCAAGCCCTGCGCCTCAATCGCAGCGTAAGACATAACAAAGTCGGTGTTCTTGTCGTCAACATACGTCGCAATGTCGTCAACGGTGATCTTGCCGTCGGTGCGCGGGACCGTCTCAATGATCTCCGACAACGTATCGTCGGGAATCTCACCGTACTGACGTTGCATCCGCTGGCGCGCGCCGTCCAGGGCCATGCGCGCCTGGGTGTGCGCCGCGGTCCCTGGAGTCGCGTCAAGGAGTTTCTTCGTAAGTTCGTCGTACTCATTCAGGTCGCTGGCGAGCGCATTGAAGTATCGGTACGTCTTATTGTTGAGTCGGAACGGACCAAAGCCCTTTCCTCGGCGCAGTAGGCTCGCCGCCCCAACATTTCCCTTGGCGACGGGAGCCAGGGCTGATAGGGCGTAGCGAGCGGCCTGCACGCCACGATAAACCCTGCTCCCGACGATGGTGGGGTCTGCAAGGACACTTGTGCCGAACCCAACTATGTTCGCTACGTCCTGTCGTGTCTCGCCCCCACGGGCTTCGGAGAAATTGTCGTCAGCGGCTCCGAAAAGCACCATGCCGGTGTTGCCATAGTGAGCAGAGTCGATCTGGCGCATGAGCTCGGCCAGTTGCGCGGTACGCAATCCGCGGTTGTCGATGATGCCACCTACAACAGCCAGGGCCTCCGGATTGTCTGCGTACTCGACCCACTTATCCCAGATGTTGAAGTCGGGATCTTCCACAGCCGTCTGGTGAAGGTCTAACGCAACATCAATTTCCAGATCCGAATACAGTCGCTCACCATCGGCGTCAGTCGCCTGGTACAACCCTTGGATGTATTCGTCGTTGTATTTGCCCTCCTCGGCCTTACCTCGACCAGCGGTTGCGCCGTAGGCAAAGTCAGCAATGTTCTTACCAGGGAATGAAGTGCCGCTTTCGGCTTGCTCGTATGTGTTTATCATTCCGCCGCGGAGGGATTGCATAGTTTCTTCGTTGGCGATAATGAACGGCGTCATCACCCACGCAAGACCCTGAACAGCCTTCTCAACAGCGTCGTCCACGATTGTTGGGTTCTTGGCGGTGTCTAGCACCTTCTCCAACGCCAATTCGTGCGCGAGGCTGGCGTAAACAATGTCATCTTCGGCCAGAGTTGAGGCGATGTTCTCAATCGCAACAGCGTTCTTGTTTGGATCTTCGATGGCAAGTTTGGCAATGCGATCAGCGGCAAGGTTGATCTTGCGCCACTCGACGATGTTGTTCACATCCTCTTTTGTGACCTCAAATCCCTTGGCTTCCGCCTCGGCCAAGATGTTGGCGTACACCTGCAAGCCTTCAATATCCTTAGGCTGGCCAAGTTCGCGCCAATTCTTCGTGAGTGCCTTTTGCATATCAAGAAACTGCTGGCCGGGGGAGTAACTGTTTTCCTCGGCGTAGTAGTCGTACATGTTGCCAGGTGTTGCGGCAGCATCGGCTTGAGCCTTGTCAGCTCGCATCGCTTTCGCGTTGAGTTGACGAGATGTGTCGATGTAGTCAAGTTCTGCGGCTTCTACTGGAGCATCCGTAGAGAAATCCTCAAACGGAGAGATCAGTTCTTTGCGCTGATCTTCCTTCTTCTTATCCGCTAGTGCCTTGTCCACATACGGCCACGGGTTGCGCTTTTGCGCTTCACGCTCTAACCGATCTGCGGTTGCCATTATCTCCCTCGAAGCCGCAAGTTCTGAGCGGCTTGCGCTAACGCTTGGTCACCGGAGGCGTCAGCCAGTAGTTGAAGTGAGTCACTTATTGACGGTGCTGTTCTTCCCTGGTTTCGTATGGGTCCAGCCCCCGGCCCGAATGGAGCACCCGCCGTAACAGGCTCGTCGGGTCGCTGGGTTTTCGAGAACATCTGAGGTGGAAGTTGTGGGCCACCCCCAGCGGGCGATGACGGACTAGGGTTTTGCATCGCCGCGCCAGGAGTGGCTCGTAATGGGGCGGCAGACTGCATCTCGTTGAAATCGGCATTCTCGCCATATGCGAGGCCAGTCATTTTCTGCGTTGTCTGCGCCGGCCCGCCGTCCGTTCTCTGCGAAAGACGGCCAGGGGCAGACACAGGTGCGGGCTTTGACGGCTTTTGGTATCCGCCTCTAGGCATCCGGACTTCCCTCCCATCCTTCCATGAAACGAACTACGCGGGGGTCTTGGAGTTCGCGCTCGGGAGTCGGACCAAGTTCGTCCTCGTCCTCGTCATCGCCGTGGTCAATCAAGTCAGCATCGTCCATCGCTTGCAAGGCTTCACCAAACATCCACGTTGTTCGCCGCGCCAAGTCATCAGCGATGTCGGGGTTGTACGCAGCGTTGGATGCGACCATGCTCACCTGGATCATTTCGCCCATCTTGATTCCGGTCATAATCTCTCGCGCCACAACAACTCCTAGATAGGTAGACGACGGCTGACTCCAGCCGACAGATTCGGTTCACCGTTTTGACCCAGGGAGGCGAGCATGATGTTCAAGTCAGGGCGACCACCCGGCCCCATGCCCTGTTGTCCCGGTGCGACGCCGCGCATTGTCCCGTCAGGGTTCAGCCCGTCGCCGCCCATTCCTGAACCATCAGGACTCATGCCTGCCATCTCCATCTGGAGTTGTTCTTCGGGTGTTGGCTCCGGCGGCTCAAAAGCCTTCTTGACAACTTCTTCTATCGGGTTGCCCTTTTCGCGCCCTTCGATGATGTCAGCAACGACGGTAAGGATCTGACCCGGATCTTGCCCACTTTGCGCCAAGGCTGGAATGGACTGTGCGTAGCCAGAAATAGCCGTCTTGAGCGCATCGCGCATCTCCTCGATGTCCACAACCTGCTCCTCCTCGGTCGCGTCCAAAGAGAAAGGCATCTGCCGGCGCAAGAAGTCGCGTGAGATCAACTTGTCGCCGCGTGCCTGCAAGCCGAACACCAGCGCACGGTTCGGGTCAAGCCCAGCAAGGAGGCCATACTGCACATCAACCGTGGTATCGCCCTTGATGTCCTTATTCGGGCGGTACTTGATCTCGTATGGAGTTCCATCAACATTGCCGCGCATGGTGCGCTCGACGTTGCCCCACAGTTTCTCGTCCAGGCGCAACGCCTTACCGATCAGTCGCTCCAGGGTTTCAGCAAACATCGCCTGGCCGGTGCGGATCTGGGAGTCGAAACCACCCATGAGAGCCTGCACGCCGCGTCCGGTAACAATGCTTCCATCCACGTTTCCGGTGCGAGCCTCGGGATAACGAGATCCCGCACGCAGCTCGCCGTCCAACATGCCCTGCTCTGCGAATGCCGACTGCAGAACTTCCAGCGGAACGCGCCGTACCTTCTCAGCGGAGGCGGTTCGCAGCACCGAATCCGGCCCCAGGGCTAACTCTTGCGCGTCTGGCGGCAGCACCAACGGTGCTTGCACACTCTTATTCGCCGCTTCCAGGGCCAGCAAAGCCATGCGAGCCTTGGCAACCTGCACACCAATAACGTCATCGAACTGGCCGCGTGGCATACCGTCCACGCTGGGCCGCTGGGTCCATTCCACCAGACATTCCCCGGCGGGGTTATCGAACATCTCCAGCACGAAACCCTTGTGCTCGGGCAGCATCAGGACGTTGCGATCAGCGGAGTGGTAGCGAACCACCGTCACCAAGTCGTTATCGCTTGCGCCCCAGCCATCATTACTTTCCAAGACCCGACGCGACTCGGGATACATCGCCATACAGTCGGCCTTAGCCATGTGAAGGGTGAAGAACGCGCTGGTCACCGCACCCCAGCGGTCGAACACCGGGTACGCACCCAGGGCATCCATGAATGTGATCCGCGGAAGTTGATTCTCGGCGTCCACCTCGACAATCGCCGGAGTGAAACCGTAAGAGAAATACTGCTGGGCTGCGTTATACATCTGCCGCTGGAGATCCGCGTGCTCAACGTATCCCCGGACGATCAGGGTTCGCTTCTCTGCAAACTTGCGCGATGCGTCTGACACAGACTTACTGGAGGCGCAGTTGAACGTCGGTAGGGGAGCGAGCACCTCGGATAGGTCATGCGCGGCAACGTCAATCATGTTTGCCACGATGCCGCCCTGGAGCGGCCCTGCCGGAAACATATCAGGATAAACGTCCTGCATCCGGCCCTGGCGTACAAGTCGGATCATGTTCATTCGACTGTCGCGCCCCGCGAAACGTGTCCGTGCTGACTCATACTGAGCACGGAGTTTCTTATCAAAGTCCATTTACGCTCCTACTGGCTTCCACGCTTGATGCGCTTGAGCATCCAAAAGCGAGATAGTTGTTTGCTGGCGCAAGTCCCACGGTGTTGCGAACGGGTTATTTATGTGGCTCTTACCGACCGTGTGGAATACACGGTCACGACAGGCGAGTTCGGCGAACCACAACGCCATCACAAGGTCTGTCTTTTGTGTCTTAGGCGCATCTGGTGACCAGACCGCCAACTGTTCCATGAGAGCCTTGACCGCTTCGGAACCAACCGAGCTGGGGAACTCGATCATCGTGTTCCCGTCCTCCCAACCCGCGAACAGGCTGGTCATCGACGCTACGCCAAAGTCGATGTCATGCTTATTACTACCCGTGAAGTGGGGTTGAACAACGCACCCACGGGCTGCCGCGTACCGATTCAGTTCCGTATCGTGTACCAAAAAGCCCTGGAAACCGTTTCGTTCAATGCGCGCCTCGGCCACTTGATACTTGTCGATGAAGCCACAGATCATCTCGCGCATCTCGTCAGGCGTAATACCAGCCTTGTTATAGCAATCCATCACATAACGCTTGTGCGTGGCCGGATCAAGGCCGATGACCACGCCAGCGGTATGGCCAGCAGTCGCCGGGTCCACACCCAGCAGGCAAATCAGTCCATCACCGCCGCGTCCTTGACGAACCGCATTGTGCTTCTTGGGCATGATTCCGGTAAACCGCGACCCGTTCACCGCCGCGGCAAGCATCTCTGGAGAGAAAACCGCAGCGGAGTTGACCTGCTCCTGCTGGTACACCAAGGCCCATGACCGTGGCTGAATCCGTGCGCGCTTCTTATACAGTCGAGGACCGTCCCACTTTGGGTACAGCCCTTCGCTGACCTCCTCGGCCATCTCGCCCCGTGCGCCGATCTCGGGCTTGTGGGCATACGGCCACAGCGTCACCCAATCCTCTGGCTTTTCATGGAACTCCAGAACCGCCGGCATCGACAGGTAACTCCAGGGCGACTTCTCCTCGGGATAGCGCGCCGGATCGCGTAGGGCCGAATACAGATCCTCACCCGCGAGCCTGGTCCCCACGACCAGGAAGTTCCCGCTGGACGAAATACGGCTGGTGACCTCCGACTGCACCCACTCGATCTGCTTTTCGTACTCATGCGCGTTGGTCATATCCACGCAGTCGTCCATAATCACCAGATCGGCGCGCGCTCCATACACATGCGCCCGAATACCCAACGCTTGCACGGTCGGGTCTTTCTCGCCCGAATCCCTGGCGTCGTCGGATATGTAGATCATGTTCTGCGTCCACGCCGACGAGTTGTTGTTGAAGCCTCCGGTGGGCGCAAAGTTCATCTGTAACGCTGCAAATGCCTGCCCGGTCAGGCGGTGCTTTACCGCCAGCAAGAACTTCTGGGCCATGGCTTGCGTCTTGGAGATAATCAAGATACGCACGTTTGGGTCTTTACAGATCCGGTACACCACATAATTGACGGTGAGGGTGGTTGACTTACCGTGCTCCGGCGGAAGATTTGTGATGCACAGATCCGGCTCGTTGCGCTCCCACACCATAGAAGGGTGCTGCCACGACGGGTCATTGCCCTCAAGAATGTCGATCACATTCTGCATGTGCGGCCACACCGGAGCGTCTAGGTACTGCTTGCTGAACTCCGAAAACGACGGGAACTCGACCTCGTTGCCCGCCAGCGCATCTTTTCGTTGGTGTCGTACCCGCTCAACCGCCGCACGAAAGTCCGGGTCGGATCGCTTCCACGCCTCCCACGTTTTGGTGGATCGGTTGACCGATCCCATCGCTCGGGCGACCGTCTCGCCTTGACCGATCTTGGCCAGCACCTCGGCTTTCAGCGGAGCAAGGTCAGCATTCTTTCCCCTGGGCTTGGCCAGGGTTTGAGCCTTTGTCTTTCCTGCCACGAACACTCCAGAAAAAAAATCAGCGGAGACGAAAGGCCCCGAGCTTTGCGAGGGGCCAAAAAGAAATGTCCGTACAAGTACGGGGGAACCCCTACGAGGGAGTTCGCGGAGCGTCAGCGGAGCGAACGACCGAGTGGGGAGGGGGCTGGCGTTCCGGCGGCCCGCTCTTACGGCGACCGCCTCCTCGCCATCCCGTCCGGGGGCAGAGGCCGCTACGAGCCGATGCCCCCCAAAACGCTCGTCGCTCGGCTAGAGCCTCGCTCCTCGCGCAAAAGACCCCCCACTTATATATACCTTGCCGTTTGTCGAGATCCGGCAACTTTTTTTTGAAAGTGAGACGTAACTCACACGAATTATGCTATCAAAAGGGGCAATACGGACACTAGCACAGGTTCTAGTTCTTTTGGACTAGAGGCCCCTCGACGCTCTAATGAGCGTAGATTTTCGTGGGGTCTACGTCCTATACCCGGCGCGCGCGCTTATAAGCGGGCGGGTCGGTCGTGCGCGCGCACGCGCCCGCACACGCGCCCGCAGATGGTCGGTGGACTTTCCTCACCATGCGCCTACCTGCCCCCGTGACGCCCTCCCGCTCGCCTTCGACGCCTCCGACGGTAGTAACCGCGCTCCATGACTCGGCGGGCTTGGTGCTTAGTCGAAAAGACTACCGACCACCAGCCCGCGACCGAGCACCAGCCGAGCCACCTCGGCCCAGCCCACCTCAACAAAACCGGACATATCCCGTCGAGCTCACCCATAGCACGACATACTGTGGCAATCCCGTCGAGGCCACCCAAACGCCGGCATATCGTGGCAAAACCGTCGAGCTCATAACGGTTTGGTAACGACGGGAGCGTAATGCCGCCCTCCGCC
>CAYPFE010000111.1:0-8407 GCA_964409895.1 uncultured Novosphingobium sp. | reverse complement strand
TGGCGATTACCTCGGGCTCATCGAAGGCAAAATCGGCCTCAACGCCGGCTTCTTCGCGGGCCATAGCGCCATCCGCCGGGTGGTGATGGGCGAACGCGCGGTAGGCGAAGAGGCGAATCCCGAGGAGCTTGGCGCAATGAAGGCGCTGCTGGGCCGCTGCCTGGCCGAAGGCGCGCTCGGCCTCTCCTCGACGATTTCGCCGACCCACAACGACGGCGACGGCAATCCGGTTCCGTCGCGCTGGGCCAGCCGCGAGGAACATCTCGCACTCGCACAGGTGGTGAGCGAGCACGAAGGCACCGGCCTGGAATTCCTGCCCGGCATCGACTTCGACATGGAAACCAAGGAGCTGATGGCCGAGCTTTCGCTGGCGAGCCAGCGGGCGGTCAACTGGAACGCCATCGCCGTAACCGGCCGCGCCGACGATGCCGATGTCGCGCAGGACCGGCTGGCGATCACCGACCTCGCCCGCTCGAAGGGTGCCGAAGTCGTCGCCCTGACGATCCCCTGCACGCCCGATTCCTACCTCAACTTCAAGACCGGCTTCATCTTCGACAGCCTGCCGGGACTGTGGCGGGAAGTATTCAAATGGCCGGTCGAGGAACGCTCGGCCCGTTTCCGCGACCCGGACCTGCGCCGCCAGATGGAAGCGGATGCCGCCACCGTGCCGGAGGAATCGATCTTCCGCTTCGTCTCCCGGCTGGAAGCCTATCGCGTAGTCTCGTCGCAGAAGCACAAGGATTGCGAGGGCCGGCTGAGCGGCGAAATCGCGCAGGAGCGCGGCTGCTCGCCGCTCGATGCGATGCTCGACATTGCGCTGGACGATGATCTGACGACCGTCTTCGCTCCCAGGTTCGGCGGCTACGACCGCGAAGCCTTCGAACTGCGCGGACGGCTGTGGAAGGACGACCGCACCATTGTCGGCGCATCGGACGCCGGCGCGCATCTCGACATGATCGACACCTTCGCCTTTTCGACCGTTGTGCTTCAGGAAGGCGTGCGGCGTTTCGGCGTGATCTCGCTGGAAGAGGCGATACGCCAGCTGACCGAGCGCCCCGCGCGCTATGCCGGGCTGATCGACCGCGGCTTGCTCAAGCCCGGCTACCACGCGGACATCGTCATCTTCGATCCCGACACAGTTGGGCGCGGCCCGCCCTACAACCGCTACGACGTGCCAGCCGACCAGTTCCGCATCTATGCCGACGCGATCGGCGTCGACCACGTCTTCGTCAACGGCGTCCAGATCGTGCGCGACGGTGAGCACACCGGGGCGCTGCCGGGAACGGTGCTGCGCTCAGGCCGCGATACCAGAACGGTGCCGCTGGATGCGATGCGGGAGAGTGCACCCGCCTGAGGTAACGCGTCCGACAGTTCTAGAAACCTTACTAGAGAAGCCCAGTCATTGGCCCAGCATCAGGGGGCCAGACATGAGCGTCAAACTATGCCGTCTTGCACCAACCCGTCGATCTCCTCGGGGAGGAAGCCGGCATCGCGCAGGATGTCCTCGGTATCGTCGCCGACATTCGGGGGGGCGATCGTCGAGGTCTCCGATTGCGAACCATCGGCTGCGGTGATCCTGATCGGCGAAGCGGGAACGGACACTCCTGCCACTTCGACGACGGAGCGCCGCGCTATGACGTGAGGATCGGCACAAACTTGCGCGCCGTGGTTCAGCACAGTGACCGCAGCGCCCAATGGGGCGAGAAGGTCGACCCAATCCTGTGCGGCTCGCGTGGCGAAGATGTCCGCCAGCCGCTGCATGACAGGGTCGGCATCGCTCCACTTGTGGAGTTGCTCCGTGAACTCAGGAACGCCGAGCTCATCGCAAAGGATTTTCCAGTTGCGCGGTTCCGAGCAGGCGACGGCAAGGTGGCGGCCGTCCGCGCAGGCATAGAGCCTCCTGTCCGGCGTCACCGGAATCGCAAAGGGCGCCTCCGACAGCGGGTTCATGCCGCAGCCAAGCATCCATGTTGCCGCTTCGGAAAAGCTCAGGTCGATGAATGCGCCTTCGCCCGTTCTCGCTCGTTCCAGCAACGCCCCCTGGATCGCGATGACCGCACTCAGCGCGCCCGCCTGCAGCGCCATCGAGATGCCCGGATGCCAGTTCCGGTCCGATGCCAGCGCGCCTAGAAGGCCGGAGTGGGCGATATAGTTGAGGTCATGCCCGCCATGCGAAGCATTGGGGCCGTCCTGACCGAAGCCGGTCATCGCGCACCAGACGATGCGCGGGTTGACGCCCCTTGCATGGCTGTAACCGAAGCCTCTCTGCTCCATTACCCCTGGCCGCGCGTTCTCCACGACAACATCGGCAGTGGCTGCAAGCCGCGACAGAATTTCCGGCGCTTTAGGATTGCGCTGATCGAGGGTGATCGAGCGCTTGCCGCGACTGATCGCGACCTGGCCGAAGATGGTGCTGGGCTTGCCTTTCAGGGCTGGCGCTTCGATCCGGATAACCTCCGCACCAAGGTCCGCCAGCAGCGTGGTGCATGCGCCACCCGGGGGAACCGCAGTGAAATCGAGCACTCGAATGCCGGCAAGCGGCCTCAATGGCTGGTTCATCGTCACCTTTCCTAATCCTGTTTCCGCGCGTTGCGTCTGGAAACTCTCCAACGGACCGCAATGATTGGCCCTGTCTCTAGCGTGTTGCTCCACACTCACAATAAGCATTGTGGATCATACCGGAACCACTGAATCCAGGTGAACTTGCGCGTTGTCCGGTTATAGTCCTACCTTCAACGGGAGAGGAGCGATTCAACCATGTCAGGCCCATTCGGAGCGGAATCCACCACAGAAGATGTCCTGGAGGGCGTCGACCTTGCGGGCCAGCGCGTGCTCGTCACCGGCGTTTCGGCCGGCTTGGGCGTGGAAACGGCGCGGGCGGCGCGGGCGCATGGCGCCGAAGTGATCGGCACGGCGCGCGACCTCGCCAAGGCCGCGACAGCGCTCGGCGAAGCAGGCGTCGACATCGAAGTGCTGGAATGCGACCTGGCTTCGCTCGACAGCGTCAGGGCCTGCGCCGATGCACTCAACGCCAGGGGCGAGGCGTTCGACGTGGTGATCGCCAATGCCGGCGTCATGAACTGCCCCTTCGCCCTTACCGTTGACGGCTTCGAGACGCATTGGGCGACCAACCACCTCGGCCATTTCGTGCTGATCAACCGCATCCTGCCGCTCGTCAGTGGCGGCGGCCGGATCGTCGTGCTGTCCTCCAGCGCGCACCGGGCTGGCGACATCAACCTCGCGGATCCCAACTTCGAGGGGTCGGAATACGATCCATTCGAAGCCTATGGCCGTTCCAAGACGGCCAACATCCTCTTCGCGCTGGAGCTCAACAAGCGGCTTGCCAGCCGGAACATCACCGTTACTTCGCTCCATCCCGGTGGCATCCAGACAGAACTGATGCGTCACACCACGCCGGAAATCTTCCAGCGCATGGTCGACTCCTCCTCGCAGTCCGCCGACGGCACGCCGAGCGAGCCGGTCAAGGTCAAGAATGTGCCTCAGGGTGCGGCGACCACGGTATGGGCGGCCTTCGTTGCGCCGCATGACGAAATTGGCGGCCGCTACTGCGAGGACTGCAACGTCGGCGAGGTCGAGGACAACGCCTACCGCGGCGTGCGCTCCTATGCCGTGGCCCCGGACAGCGCGAAGGCGCTGTGGGCGAAGACCGAGGACATGGTCGGCGAGCGCTTCTGACAGACTTTTGATGAATGGCATGCTGCCTCCAAGGATCGTGATCTACGGCGTCGGCCAGTTCGGCGCGATGATCGCGCGGCTGGCTGCGGACCGGGGCTGGCCGATCGTCGCCGCCTTCAACCGCGCAGGGCCCAAGGTGGGCCAGGATCTCGGCCAGGTTGCGGGCCTTGACCGCAACCTGGGCGTGACCGTCCAGGATTGCGAGGCGGGTGACTATTCCGGCTTCGTTGCCGACATCGGCGTCGTCACGCATCGCGACCTGCTTTCCGCCAACATGGACGCCTACCGCAGGCTGATGGGAGCAGGCCTCAACATCGCCTGCCACGGCGTGCAATCCTATCTGCCGCAGAGCAACAACCCCGAGCTCGCCGCCGAGATCGAGGCGCTGGCGCAGGCGAACGGCGTCACCTTCACCGGCTGCGGCATCTGGGACATGAGCCGCATCTGGTCCGGCATCCTGACGGCCGGCCCCTGCACAGAGCTGAAGTCGATCCACATATCCAGCCTCACCGATCCCGAAGGCCAGACCAACTCGATCGAACAGATCAAACAATATTGCATCAGCCTGCCGGTCGAGACGTTCTACGAGCGCGGTATCGACCGCAACGAAGCAGCGCTGGCCAAGAAGACCATACCGGAAATGGTGCTGCGTGCACTTGGCTACACCATCGCCAGTTCCACCGCGACGATCGAACCGGTGGTCTATGACGTGCCGGTAGAGAGCAAATACGGGCGTTTCGAGCCAGGCCTGGTCATGGGCGTGCGCTTCCGCTGCGAAACGACGACCAAGGAAGGCGTGACCGGCACCGGCCTCGTCGACCAGCGGATGTTCCTTCCCGGCGATGTCGAGCACATGTACTGGGAAGTCGACGGTACACCCCGAAACCGCACCCGTGTCGAGCGGCTCGATTCCGCGCATGCGACCGCCGGAAACCTGTTCAACCGCATTCCCGACATCATCGCGGCCAGACCCGGCATCGTCGGCGTCTGGGAGATGGGGCCACTGAAGCCGAGCGCGCGGCTGTGGCCGAAGCGCGGGCCATGAAACTGCGTCTCTCGGTTGACGAACTGATGGCGAAGTCCCGCGAACTCGCGGGCGTCGACCTCGCCGACCAGGAGATCGTCGAGCCGCTCTCCGTCCTCCACCGCTCGCTGAACGAGGAATCGCGGATCGATGCCGCGGGCGCGCGGGCCTATGAGGCCAAGTTCCTGCGCCTGCTGACCAACCGCCTCAGAATGAAGCGCGATTTCATGCGCTATCCGGAAATCGCCGAGCAGGAGCTCAACGGCCCGCTCGTCATCATGGGCGTGGCGCGCTCAGGCACCACCAAGCTGCAAAAGGCGCTGGCGGCATCGGGCGACTTCAACTTCCTCACTTTCTGGCAGAACTTCATGTGGGCGTCTGTCACCGGCGAACCCGGCGAGGATGTCGCACCACGCATTGCAGAGGCCGACGCCTTCTGCCGCTGGTACGACGAGCGTTCTCCCGAAACCAAGCTCGGCCATCATTTCGAGGCGCTGGAGCCGGAGGAGGAAGGGCCGCTCAGCGAAGGCTGCTTCGTCGCGCCATCCTTCATCGGCTATGCCGAAATGCCGGGCTACGCACAGTGGCTGGCGGACAAGCCGAGGACGATCTTTTTCAAATTCCTGCGCGATGTGCTGCAATATCTTCAGTGGCAGGGGCTGGCCGATCCGGGCAAGCCATGGCTGCTGAAATCGCCAAATTACAACGGGCTGGAACTCCAACTTCGCGAAGTCTTTCCGCAAGCGCGTTTCGTCGTCGCCAACCGTTCACCACTTGAGACACTGGCCTCGATGTGCAAGCTACTGCATTGTTTTCGCATCGCTTTCGGAAATCCCGAAGTAGACAATCAGGCGATCGTCGAAGGCAACTACCGGGCGATGGAGGCCCACCTCGCCAACCGCCGCGCGCATCCCGAGCTGCCGATCCTGGACCTGCGTTTCGAGAACATCGTCGGCGCGCTGCCGGATGTACTCGAGCGGGTCTACGCCCATGCCGGCATGCCCCTCACCCCGGCTTCGCGGCAGCGGATCCTCGACTGGAACGCCGCGAACCGGATGCACAAGCTCGGCGAATTCCAGTATTCGCTGGCCGATGCGGGCCTCGACGAAGTAGTGATCCGCGAGCGCATGGCGGGCTATTTCAAACTCCTCGAAAGCCTTGCCAAGACCTAGAACAGCCCGTCGAAATCGCTGGCGTCGTGGCGCTCCGCCACATGCGGAACGTCCTGCTGGAACACCCGGTTGACGAGGCTGCCGCGCTTCACGGCAGGCCGCGCCGCGATCTGCTTCGCCCAGCGCTGCAGATGCGCATATTCGTGGATCTGGAAGTAGCTCGACGAATTCTCGTACATATCGGTTGAGGCCAGCAACCCATACCACGGCCAGATCGCCATGTCGGCGATGGTATAGGCATCGCCGGCGATGAATTCGTTTTGCGCCAGCTGCCTGTCGAGCACATCGAGCTGCCGCTTGATCTCGATGGTGTAGCGGTTGATCGCATATTCGATCTTGATGGGCGCATACATGTAGAAATGGCCGAAGCCGCCACCGAGATAGGGCGTACTGGCCATCTGCCAGAACAGCCATGACTGGCAGCGGGCGCGACCAAGTGGATCGGTTGGCAGGAATGCGCCGAATTTCTCCGCAAGATAGGTGAGGATAGCCCCGGATTCGAAAACCGGAACCGGCGGATCGAGGCTGCGGTCCACCATGGCCGGGATCTTCGAATTGGGATTGATATCGACGAAACCGCTGCCGAACTGCTCGCCCTCGAATATCCGGACCAGCCAGGCATCGTATTCCGCGCCTGCGTGCCCTGCTGCCAGCAGTTCCTCCAGCAAGATCGTGACTTTCACCCCGTTGGGCGTGCCCAGCGAATAGAGCTGCAGCGGGTGCCGGCCGACCGGCAGATCGCGCTCATGCGTCGCACCTGCCGTCGGGCGGTTGTGCTCGCCCCAGGTACCGCCGTCGGGCTTCTCCCAGACCCATACTTTCGGGGGTGTGTAGGTATGTGATTCGCTCATCTGTAACTCCTTTCCGGCGGGTTCGGACGGCGCTTCCACCAGCGCGTCGCGGGACCATCGCGCGCGCGAAGTTGACAGGTTTACACTGTCCTGAGGAATAAATGGCGAAAAGTGTCACCTTGTGCCGCCTATGTGTCACCTTGGGCGCAAAAGGTGTCACCTTGCGCGTGGAATGTGTCACCTTGTGCGGCAAAGGTGTCACCTTGCACGCGGAGAGTGTCACCTTGGGGAAAAGTGTCACCTTGTGCGAGATGAGGTGTCACCTTTCCTATGGCGGTTGGGGCAGTCTTCCGGTCGATCCTGGTCATGTGGCGAGGATTACACCCACACGGCAGGTGTAGGAAACCGCATTCGCGTCAAACCCCCAGCGCCCTTGCCCCGGCGACGACGCGTGCCGCCCAGTCGCGCGGGCTGAGCCCGGCAATCAGCTCCTCGATGCCGGGCACTTCGAGCCCTATCCATGCTCCGGCAGGGAGCGCTGCAACCCATTCGCGCAAGGGAAGCTCGCCCTCGCCCGGCACCTTCCGCTCGAACAGGGCTTCCTCGATATAGCTCTCGCGCTGTTGCACAAGCGGCACGTCGCACAGCTGCGCCGTGCCGATAACCGCAGGATCGAGCGCGGCGAGATCGTCGACCCCCGCCCCCGAGCGGAAGAAATGCATCGAATCGAGCAGCAGGGTGCAGCGCTCGCGCCCGACATGGTCGAGCACGTCCATGGCAATATCGAGAGTTTGCAATGCATTGGAGGGCGCATATTCGAGCGCCAGCATCATGCCTCGCTCGGCAGTCATGCCGGCGAACAGGGCCAGCTGGTCGTATGTGCGGCCCATGTCCGGATCGTTGCTGCCGCCGTTGATGAATTCGGCGCCGAGCTCGGCCATCACGTCGAGCGCCCGTGCGGAATCGGCGAAATCGGTCTGAGGGAAGACGCGGAATCCCTCGCCGAGACTAAGCTTGATGCCACTATCCCGGAGCGCCGCTTTGGTTTCGCGGACCAGCGCCGGATCCTCCAGCAGAGACCAGTCGGGATAGGGCTTGAAATCGGCATAGCCGAAGCCGGACAGCGTACGCCCCGCCTGCCCCAGCGACACGCCCGCGCAGCCCAGTTCCGCCGCCAGAAGCACATGCTCGACCGGCGGCATGCCCGTAAGCGTCAGCATTTCCAGGCTGAGACGATTGCGGGATGCGTCGTTCATGTCAGTGCAGTAGCACGTTGAGTTCGCCGGGCCCGCGCTGGATCAGGCTGCCGGTGAGATAGGGCGGCGGCTTCGACGGATCCCAGCGCATGTTCGGGAAGCGGTCGAACAGGGCATTGAGCGCCACGGTCAGCTCCTGCCTGGCGACATGCTGGCCAAGGCAGCTGTGCGCGCCCGCACCGAAGGCGAGGCTGCGCCTGAACGGACGGTGGATGTCGAAGCTGTCCGGCCTGTCCCAGCGCGAGGGATCGCGGTTGGCGGCCGACAGGCAGAGATGGAGATGCGCGCCTGCCGGTATTTCGACACCATGCAGCTCGCAGTCACGCATCGCCTTTCTCGGGAACATCGGCTGCGGATACCAGCGGACCGATTCCAGGATCGCGGCTTCCATCAGCGAACGATCGGCGATGAGATCGGCCAGCTGGTCGGGATGATTGAGCAGCGCGAAGAGCGCGATACCCATCTGCC
>CAYPFE010000110.1:0-8425 GCA_964409895.1 uncultured Novosphingobium sp. | reverse complement strand
GACCGACCTGCTCGACGCGGTGGGCAACACCACCAAGGCCGTCACCAAGGGCTATGCCATCGGTTCCGCCGGGCTGGCCGCGCTGGTGCTGTTCGGCGCCTACACCACCGACCTCGGGATCTTCTTCCCGGAACTGGAAGTGAACTTCAGCCTCGAGAACCCCTATGTGATCGTCGGCCTGCTCCTGGGGGCGCTGCTGCCCTATCTGTTCGGGGCTATGGGCATGACCGCGGTCGGCCGTGCCGCCGGCGACGTCGTCATCGACGTGCGCGACCAGTTCAAGAACGATCCGGGTATCATGGCGGGCACCAGCAGGCCGAACTACGCCAAGACCGTCGACCTCGTCACCAAGGCGGCGATCAAGGAGATGATCATCCCATCGATGCTGCCGGTGCTGACGCCGATCGTGGTCTATTTCGTGATCACGGCGGTGGCGGGCCAGGAGAACGGCTTCGCCGCATTGGGCGCGCTGCTTCTGGGCGTGATCGTCAGCGGGCTGTTCGTGGCGCTGTCGATGACTTCGGGCGGAGGCGCCTGGGACAACGCCAAGAAATATATCGAGGACGGCAACCACGGCGGCAAGGGCAGCGAAGCCCACAAGGCCGCGGTGACCGGCGACACCGTCGGCGATCCCTACAAGGACACCGCGGGTCCTGCGGTGAACCCGATGATCAAGATCACCAATATCGTCGCCCTGCTGCTGCTGGCGGCACTGGCCAGCGGTCACTGATCACCGGCTGAGTGAAATGCAAGGCCCCGTCCGGAGCGATCCGGGCGGGGCCTTCGCTTTGCCGCGCCGTTAGCAATTCGTTGATTTCAATTCGCTAAACTCATCGCCGAGGCCCTATGGCCCGTGCGATTCAAGGGTTAATGCGAGTGGTGAGTAAGCTCGTGACAAGCTGGGAGACCGTACCCCTCCTAAGGGAACGGGTGATCGCGCCTATCACGTCCCCGGGAACGCTGACTTGCCTCGACTGGCGAGACCTCCAGCAACGCATCGCGGAATGGGATAGTCTTGCAAGTGAGGCGAGCGAACCCAACCCATTGATGGAAAGCTGGTTCCTGCTTCCGGCCCTGCAAGGGCTCGCAGGCTGGCGCGTGCGCATGCTTTGCTTCGAAGAGGACGGTCTACTGCGCGGCCTGCTGCCAGTCCATCGCCGCTACAGCTATTACGGCAAACCGGTCCCCCATTTGTCCAACTGGATGCATGAGAACTGCTTCCTCGGCATCCCGCTGGTCGCGAGCGGGTCGGAGGTCGCATTCTGGCGGACCATTCTGGAATGGACAGACAAGCTTGGCGGAACGTCCCTGTTCCTGCACCTCAGAAAACTCCCGCTTGGAGGGACTGTACACGCCGCTTTGGAGGCAGCGATCGCCATGCAGCCACGCCGGGCCGAACTGGTCATGCGTGAGCGCCGCGCCTTGCTCGAATCGGACATGACATCCGGCGAGTATTGGCAGGAATCGCTTACAGCCAAGAAGCGCAAGGAATTGCGCCGTCAGGCCAACCGCCTGGCTGAACTTGGCAAGGTGACTTTTGACAGAGCACTCGACAAAAGTGGCCTCGACGACTGGATCGGCAGTTTCCTGAACCTGGAAGCTGCCGGATGGAAAGGCGAAGCAGGTACCGCCATGGCCCTTTCAGAGGCGACGGTGCGCCTGTTCCGCTCCAGCCTTGAAGGAGCTGCAGAGCGCGGCAGGCTGGAGCGTCTGGCACTATCATTGGATGGTAAGCCAGTCGCGATGCTGGCGAATTTCCTGACACCGCCAGGCGCCTTCTCTTTCAAGACGGCTTTCGACGAAGCGCTTGCAAGATACTCGCCCGGCGTCCTGCTGCAGCAACACAATCTCGCGATACTGGATAATCCGGATATCGCCTGGAGCGACAGCTGCGCATCCAAAGACCATCCAATGATCGACCATATCTGGCGCGAGCGGCGTGCCATCGGCCATATGTCCATCGCCATCGGCGGCGGCACGCGACGGTCAATCTTCGATCGGCTCGTGGATATCGAAACCACGCGCCTGCATGAAAGGAACCAGGCATGATGCCGAAGTTCTCACCAGAGGCTCGCAGCGAATTCGCGCAGAACTATCCTGAAACGCCGCACACGTTCCGGCACGGCCTTACCTCGCACCCGTTGCTCACCTTCGAACGCCTTGCACAGCTTGCCGAGGACCTGACCGAGGACTTCGTAGAGTACAGTCTCGCCGATCTTCCGATCGCGGTGAATGGCAAGCCGGACAAGCCAGCCTTGTCAGCGGTGGAAATGATACGAAGCGTCGAATCGGCCGGGAGCTGGGCGGTGCTCCGCAATATCGAGCGCGATCCGGAGTACGCACTGCTTCTCAATGATTTGCTTGGAGAGCTAAGGCAGGAAATCGAAGCGAAGACCGGTGAGATGATCCATTGTGTGGGGTTCATTTTCGTGACATCGCCAGGCGGCGTCACACCCTGCCACTTCGACCCTGAACACAATATCCTGCTACAAATCCGTGGCTCCAAGACGATGACGCAATTTCCGGTGGGCGACGAAAGATTCGCCTCTGACGAATTGCATGAGATTTATCATGCAGGAGGACCACGCGAAATTCCCTGGAACAAGGCACACGAGGAAGGTGGAACGCAGTTCCAACTCGAACCGGGCGACGCACTTTTTGTGCCGGTCATGGCACCGCATTTTGTTCGCAACGGTCCGGAACCATCGATTTCGCTGTCCATCACCTGGAGATCGAACTGGAGTTACGCGGACGCTGACGCACGCGTATTCAACTCTATCCTTCGCCGGATGGGATTCAAGCCGAACAGCCCGGGCCGCTGGCCCCGGCACAACCTCGCCAAGGCATATGGCTACCGGGCCTTGCGCAAGCTGGGGACGACCCGGACATCCCTGTTTCAGCCGCAATAGGCGTTTGTCAGCTTTCCAGCAGCAAGCTGTAGTCGCGCATCAGTTCGAAGCATTTGGCGTTCATCATCAGCAGCAGTTCGTCGTCCTCGATGCCGGTCTTGCGCTTGATCATCTTGGTCACCGAGATGCGATTGGTCTGCGACAGCCCATAGACAGTCGCCACAAGTTCGGGATCGTGTGACATCGAATAGTCGATCAGGATATCGACATTCTGCGGCTGGAATCCGAAGCCCAGCATGACGATGCGCTTTGAGCTGGAAACCATGCCTCGAATCTTCAGCAACATCTGGTGATCGCGCATGACGTCGGCTGATGTGCGGATCTGCTGAGCGAGGTTATGGATATTCCACGGCTGTTCGGTGCCCCATTCGCAGTCGGGGGCCTCGACCTTCTGCCATGGCAGGCGCCCGACCGTCCCATAGGGATGGATGATGTTGAGCTTGGCAGCGACGATGTCCTGCGCTTCCTTCAACGGCATGCCGAAAGCCACTTCCATCGCAAACGGCAGGAAATGCTCGATCGAACGGTCGTAGTTGAAGCTGACGATCGAGAGATTGTCGAGTATCTGTTCGACCTGCGAACGCGGCACCCCGGAGGTGACCAGCTGCCCGAACTGATAGAGCCAGGTATCGGTGCCCTGGATCGGCAGGTCCCCAGGTACGCGGGGCGTCAGCCGCAGGATCGACTTCGCTTCTGCCTGGCAGATGAATGGGGCGATCGCGAGCTTGCCGCTACCCAGAATCATCGGGTCGTTATCGTGCTGGTCGCGCACGGTATCGATCGAGCGGCCAAGCTTGCTGGCGATCCGCAGGCGTTCGGCCGCCAGGTGGACGTCCTTTTCGCCCTTGTTGATACGCGCCGCCATCTTCTGCAGATATTGCGCCAGCAGCGTGCTGTCCTTGGTCTGCAAGCCCGTGCCAAAGCGCGAGAAATCGAAGCTCTGACCGATGCGCGCGAGCAATTCCTCGTTGCTCGGCAACTGGATCTCGCAGCTCGCGCCTGCGCCCACTATCAGTGTTGTCTTGGACCTGATCATCGAATTCGGAGTCTATCTCAACCTTGTTGACACAGCTGAAGCGCCGCAGGCAGACGCCTCCCGCACCTCTCAAGTCCCGTATAACTAACTATGGTTAAAATAACTTAAGCACGGAGGCTAACCCTGCTCGTCAGCCGGCTGCACGATTCAAGGCTTCGGCGTCCCGAACACGATCATCGAGACCACGCAGCCATCCGGCCCCACCTTCCAGCCATGATCGACGCCGGTGACGATGGCACTGTCGCCCGCTTCGAGCAGGTGCGGCCCGTCGTCGAGCAGCAGTTCGATGCTACCCGAAACCACGGTGTGGCAGTCGATCGTGTCGGTGTAATGCACGCGCCGCAGCTGGTTCGCCGGAAACCGCACCCGGTAGAACAGCGCATCGCCATGGGCGACCGGGATATCGACGAATTCGCCTTGTCCCTCGGGCCGAGGCTCCAGCGAGGCAGTGGCGAGATAGCGCAGCGGGATGACGGACACGTCATCGCCATCGTGGGCCAGCTCAACCTCGCGGACGACACAGGACTTGCCGTCCTTCACTCCGGTTTCGATCATGCGCATGTCCAGCCTCTCCTCACATCTCACGGGTGATAGAAATCATACACCGCCTGCGCCACCGCCGCGCTGACGCCGGGCGCCCGCTGTAAATCCTCCAGCGAGGCCGCCCTGACCTTGCCCGCCGTGCCAAAATGCAGCAGCAGCGCGCGCTTCCTGGCCGGGCCGATGCCGGGGATTTCATCGAGCGGGCTCGCGGAAATCGCGCGGCTGCGCTTGTTGCGGTGCGCGCCGATCACATAGCGGTGGGCTTCGTCGCGCAGGCGCTGGACGTGGAACAGCACCGGTGAATTGACTGGCAGCATGCGCTCGCGCCCGTCGGGGAAGTGGAACACCTCGCGCCCTTCTCGGCCGTGATGCGGCCCCTTGGCGACCCCGACGAGCGGGACGTCCTCGATTCCGAGTTCCTCGAGCGTGTCTCGCACCGCCGACATCTGTCCCTTGCCGCCATCGATCAGCACGAGGTCGGGCCAGCTGCCCTCGGTGCGTTCCGGGTCTTCCTCTATCGCCCGCCCGAAGCGCCGCGCCATCACCTCGCGCATCATGCCGAAGTCGTCGTTGGTCTGCGCGGACTTGATGTTGAACTTGCGGTACTGGTTCTTGACGAAGCCCTCCGGCCCGGCGACGACCATCGCACCGACGGCCTTGGCGCCCTGGATATGGCTGTTGTCGTATATCTCGATGCGCTGGGGCACATCGGGCAGCTCCAGGAACTCGGTCAATTCACGCAGGATCTTTGCCTGGGTGCCGCGTTCCGCCAGCCGCCGGTCCAGCGCCTCGGCGGCGTTGCGACTGGCCTGTGCGAGCAGTTTCCTGCGGCTACCACGCTGGGGGACGGAAATCTCCACCCTGCCCCCTGCCCCATCGCGGAACGCTTCTTCCAACAGCGCGGCTTCGGGCAGCTCGCGGTCGACCAGGATCAGCCGCGCAGGCGGCACTTCCTCGTAGAACTGGGTGAGGAAGCTCTGCATCACCTCCTCCTCGCCCAGACCCTCTGTGTGGCTCGGGAAGAAGGCGCGGTGGCCCCAGTTCTGGCCGCCGCGGATGAAGAAGGCCTGGATGCCGATTTGTCCGCCCTTCTCGGCAAGCGCGAAGATATCGGCGTTGGACAGGCCCTCGGCGTTTATCGCCTGGCTGCCCTGGATGAAGGTTGCCGCGCGCAGCCGGTCGCGCAGCATCGCGGCGCGCTCGAAATCGAGCGCTTCGGACGCCGCGTGCATCTGCGCCTCGATCTCGCGCTGCACCGCCGAGGACTTTCCGCCGAGGAAGTCCTTCGCCTGACGCACCAGCTCGGCATACTCCGCCTCGCCGATCCGGCCGACGCAAGGCGCTGCACAGCGCTTGATCTGATAGAGCAGGCAAGGCCGGTCGCGCCGCTCGAAGAAGCTGTCTGTACAGCTTCTTAGCAGAAACAGCTTCTGCAACGCGTTGATCGTGGTGTTTACCGATCCGGCGCTGGCGAACGGCCCATAGTAATTGCCCTTGGCCTTGCGCGCACCGCGATGCTTCATGATGCGCGGGAAGGCATGATCGGCGTGCAGCAGGATGTAGGGGAAGCTCTTGTCGTCGCGCAGCAGCACATTGTAGGCCGGGCGATAGCGCTTGATCAGCTGCGCTTCGAGCAACAGCGCCTCGGCCTCGGAATTGGTGGTGACGATGGTCATCGAACGGCACTGGCTGACCATCCGCTGAAGCCGCAGCGGAAGCCGCTCGACCTGGGTGTAATTGCCGACCCGGTTCCTGAGACTGCGCGCCTTGCCGACATAAAGAACGTCGCCGCGCACGTCCTGCATGCGATAGACGCCGGGCTTGGCGGGCAGCGTCGCCAGCGTCTCACGGATCACGGCGACGCCCGCCTCGATATCCGGCTTGTCCGACCCGCGCACGGTATAGGTCGCACGCTCCTCGAGGAAGCGCTCTGAGCCCGTGGGGTTGGGCGGAGTACCTGCGGGTGTCCGGGACATGGGAGAGAGATAGGGCATCGCTCCCGTCAATGGGAGACCCGTTTTGGTGGCGTCTGGTCGCGTTTACTGACGGAAACGCTTCGCCCGGTACCGCAAGGGAGGGACGGATGTCCCGACCGCACCCGACAAGGACTCTCAAAACATCTTGCGGATATCTATCCCCACGATCCTTCCACGCGGGTCCCGGAAATCCTTCTGGTAGGCGAGCGGCACAAGGCCATTCGCATCGGTGACCTTCTGGCGCGAATCGAAGATATTGTTGACATCGAGAGCAATGCGCAGCCCCTTGAGGAACGGTGCCTTCTCGACCAGCTTTTCCTGCATCCCGAGGTTGATGAACAGGCGCGCGTCGAGCCTTGTGACACTGCCAAAGCGCAAGCCGGCACCGCGCGCGGGCGAATCCCAGTTTCCGTTGAGACGAAGGCCGATCCCCTTGTAGAACATCCCGCCTTCCAGCTCGACCGAATGGCGCGATACCGCACCCGCCAGGTCGTCGCCACCGGCAAGCTGGTCTAGCACCGGGCCGCCCGGCGAGATCGTCACCAGATCCGTGAACTGCACCGTATGGTAGACAGCAAGGTTCCAGCGCCCGCCGCGTGGACGCCCGCGGCCGAACATCATGCCGGCGCCACCTCCGCCGCCACCGGCCGACTGCGCGGGCGCACCACCGGGAGGGCCTCCGGTCGGACGCGAGCCCCCGCCCTGGCCATCTGCACGTCCCGGTCCACCTCCACCATGCTGCGGTTGCTCGCCGATCCGGCCGGAAATATTCAGACCCCAACGCAACCGCGAATTCTTCACCTCGTCGTACGTCACCGGCCGCCGGTCGATCGAGAGTAGCCGCCCCTCCGCATCGCGCAGGACCCGGCCTGGAAAGGCCGCCTCGATGGCGGGGGTCAGCAGCGGAAAATTCCGGGTCACGTCGTCGGAACTGTTGCTGAAATATTCGACCAGCAGGCTGGAACGCTGGAAGATGGGCAGCTCCCAGTTCATCGAAAGCTTGATGTCGCGCTGGGTTTCCGCGCGCAGGCCGGGATTGCCGCCGGTGACGATGGATACCGCCACGGTCTCGCCCCTCACGAAATCGAAGACCGGGACGTTGAAGATGACGATCCGGGGATTGCCGAGCTGGCCTAACGTCGGCGCCGCCTCGTTGACGATATAGCTCGACTGGAAGGTAAGTTTCTCGGTCGGCGACCAGGTCAGCCCCGCGCTCCAGTCGATCAGGGTTCCGAAATCCGAGAGATGGTTGATGCCGCCGCTGAAATTGAGCGAAATATCGCCGATGGCTCCCGCAAAGCCCTCGCGCCGGCTGGTCAGTGGCAGCACGATGTTGCCGCCCGCGGTTGCATCGCCGCGCTTGAGCCGGGTCGGCCCGGTACTGGTGCGGCTGTCGCTGCTGTTCGTGCGGTCGAAATCGAAGCCGGCCTTGAGCGTCAGCGACGCCTCGCCTGCAGGAAGCCGGAAGGGCTGCCCGGTCAGCGTGGCGAGCGAGGCGGCGGAAAAGCCCCTGAAACGGGCCAGATCGGAGCCCGGATCGGCGGTTGCCGGTAGCGGCCCTTCTATGTCGAGAATACCTGCCCCGGCAGCGGAAACCAGCGCGGAGACATCGGACCTGCGGTCAACCCGCGTTAGCTGGTCGGCATAACTGGCGTCGAGTGTCACCGAAAGCTGCCAGCCGCCAAGCGGCTTGTTGAGGGCAAGCCCGCCCTCGAAGGTATCAGTGCCAATGCGCCGTTCAAGCGCGCGCGGCAGGCTGCGCAGTTCGGATGCGCCGCCGGGCGCGGTCAGCAGCACTGTGTCGAGGCCCGACTGCGAGAACCGCTCGGCCCTGGTATAGCTGGCGTCGATGCCCAGCGTTCCGTTCAGACCGTCCTCGCCCAGTCCAGTCGACCAGCTGGCGCTCGCGGTGATGTCGCGCGAGGCGTCGATCAGGCTGCGGAAGAAGGCCGGGTCGGGAT
>CAYPFE010000109.1:0-8558 GCA_964409895.1 uncultured Novosphingobium sp. | reverse complement strand
GTACTCGGAGCGAATGTCTTTTTGGCCACTCAAGGGAAATCCGGCGTTGGGGCTGTTCAAGAGAGCAGCACCGCCCCTTGCATTTCCAACTGTCCCGACGCAAAAGCGGCCCCCTCAGGGAAGACGACCGGGCCGGGTGACTTGAACGACCAGAACGACAGCAGCCGGGACTGTACTCCGTGGGATACGGACGGCGATACGCTGCATGAGGAATGCGGCGTGTTCGGCGTGATCGGCGCAAAGGGCGCCGTCAACATCGCAGCACTCGGCCTGCACGCCTTGCAGCACCGCGGCCAGGAAGCCGTCGGCATCACCACTTATGACGGAGAGGAATTCTATTCCCAGAAGGGGCTCGGCCATGTCACCCATGTGTTTGGCGAGATGGACCTCGACGAGGTTCTTCCCGGCCAAATGGCGTCGGGCCATGTGCGCTATTCGACGACGGGCGGTTCGGGCCTGAGGAATGTCCAGCCGCTATTCGCCGACCTCGAAACCGGCGGCTTCTCGATCGCACACAACGGCAACCTTACCAACGCGACGAAGCTGAGGCGCGAACTGGTCCGGGACGGCGCGATCTTCCAGTCGACCTCCGACACCGAAGTCATCATCCACCTCGTTGCCACCAGCCGCTATCCGACGCTGCTTGATCGCTTCGTCGACGCGCTTCGCATGGTCGACGGCGCCTATTCGCTGATCTGCATGACCAAGGAAGGCATGATCGCCTGCCGTGACCCGCTCGGCGTGCGCCCGCTGGTGATGGGCCGGATCGGCGACGCGACGGTGTTCGCGAGCGAGACAGTCGCGCTCGACGTGATCGGCGCGGAATTCATCCGATCGATCGAGCCTGGCGAACTGGTCGAAGTCGGCCATGACGGCACCGTCTCCCGCCACCGTCCCTTTACCAGGATGTCGCCGCGCCCCTGCATTTTCGAGCATGTCTATTTCAGCCGTCCCGATTCGGTGATGGACGGGCGTTCGGTCTATGCCGTGCGCAAGGAGATCGGGGTGGAACTGGCCAAGGAAGCGCCGGCCGAGGCAGATCTCGTGGTTCCCGTACCCGACAGCGGCGTGCCGGCTGCCATTGGTTACGCGCAACAATCGGGCTTGCCTTTCGAACTTGGTATCATCCGCTCGCATTACGTTGGACGTACATTCATCCAGCCGTCCGACGGCGCGCGCCACTCCGGCGTCAAGCGCAAGCACAACGCCAACCGCGCGATAGTCAAGGGCAAGCGCATCATTCTCATCGACGATTCGATAGTGCGCGGCACGACCTCGCTCAAGATCGTCGAGATGATGCGCGACGCCGGCGCTGCCGAAGTGCACATGCGGATCGCCAGCCCGCCGACCGGCCATAGCTGTTTTTACGGGGTAGACACGCCCGAGCGCTCCAAACTGCTTGCAGCGAAAATGGACGTCGAGGAGATGGCCCGCTTCATCAAGGCCGACAGTCTCGCCTTCGTTTCGATCGACGGACTCTATCGTGCCGTCGGCGAATCAGGCCGAGACAGCAACTGCCCGCAATTCTGCGACGCCTGCTTCTCCGGCGAATACCCGACCGAGCTGACCGACCTGAATGAGCGCGAGGCGCATGACCTGCTGACCCTGCCGGTGAACAGGGTCGCCTGATCGTGGCGGACCTCAACGGCGAAATCGCCCTGGTCACTGGGGCCAGCCGGGGCATTGGCGCGGCCACCGCCAAGGCCCTTGCAAATGCCGGCGCGCACGTCGTCCTGACCGGTCGCGACACCGGGGCGCTCGAAGAAGTCGAACAGGCAATCCACGAAGCCGGCGGCACTGCGACGATCGCACCCATCGATCTTTCCGAAGCGGACGGCATCGCTCGTCTTGCCGCTGCAATCGCCCAACGCTGGCAGCGGCTCGACATCCTGGTGATCAATGCCGCATTGCTGCCGGAATTAACCTCCGTCGCCGACATCGACCAAAAAGCCTACAGCAAGGCACTGACCGTGAATGTGCTGGCAACCCAGGCACTTGTCGCCCGTTTCGACCAGCTGCTGCGAAAGAGCGGCAACCCCCGGGTGATCGGACTGACCAGCAACGTCGCAAGGGCACCGCGCGCCTACTGGAGCGCCTATGCCTCGACCAAGGCGGCGTTCGAAATGCTGCTCGATTGCTATGCCGAGGAAATGAAGAACATCTCCAAGGTTCGCGTTGCGCTGGTCAGCCCCGGCGCAACCCGCACGGCCATGCGCGCTCGCGCCTACCCGGGCGAAGATCCGGCGACGGTCAAGCCTCCAGAGGCGGTCGCGGACCGGCTGGTCGCCCTGCTTGGTGAACCGTTCGAGACCGGGCACCGGGAATCTGTTAACCAAACCCGGTAGGCTCCTCTTTACCCGGATAGGTGATTCTAGGGGCCTAGGTGAAGGAATCTTTGCCTGGCCTTTGGAGTTATTTTGATGCCGATGAGCAACAGCACGCTGGACCGCTATGCCATCTCCGCCCAGGAGGATCGCTGCGCGCCCCGGACCAAGGTCACCATCCCCGCCTCGCTGCGGCCTTCGGGCTCACGCAGCTTCCAGACGGTGGTGCACGACCTTTCCCTATCGGGATTCTCGGCGGTCGCCATCAACAGGATGCACAAGGGCAATGTCGTCTGGCTGACGCTGCCCGGCCTCGAATCGCTGCAGGCCGAAGTGATCTGGTGGGAAAACAGCATGGTCGGCTGCGCCTTCCATCAGCTGCTGAGCCCGATCGTGCACGACGATATCCTCACGCGCTGGCGCGGTGACGGGATTTATTACTCAAATCCCTGAAGGTGCGTCCGGGATCAGCCGGGCTTTGCGAGCGTGACCTGCGCGACGTGAATGCCCCGCCCGCGAAAGCCGCCTTCGCAATACATCAGGTAATAGCGCCACAGCCGCACAAACCGCTCGTCAAAACCGGCCGGCAGGCGGCCTTCGTCGACCGCATGATCGAAATTCTCGCGCCAACAGCGCAGCGTCTCGGCATAGTCGGACCCGAATGGCCCGCAATCCTGCCAGACGAGCCCGCGCGATTCGGCCAGTGAGCGGAATTCCTTCTCGCTCATCAGCATGCCGCCCGGAAATACATAGGCCTGGATGAAATCGGGCGTTCGGGCATAGGCGTCGAACATGTCCTCGCGGATGGCGATATACTGGATCGCTGCACGTCCGCCGGGTTTGAGGCAGCGGGCGATGCAATCGAGGAAATCGGGCCAGTATTCGCGGCCGACAGCCTCGATCATCTCGACGCTCGCGATAGCGTCGAACTGGCCTTCGACGTCGCGATAATCCTGTTTACGGAAGTCGATGGCCTTGCCGTGCTGGGCCTCGCGCGCCCAGACGAGCTGCTCATCTGAAAGGCTGATCGCCGTCACATCCATACCGCGCCCGGCCAGGTGGCCAGCGAGAGAGCCCCAGCCGCAGCCGATCTCGAGCACGGTACGTGCGCCGTCGATCCGTTCGGCAATGCAGGCCAGTTTTCCCCGCTGAGCCGCTTCAAGGTCCACATTGTGGCCCTCGAAACGCGCGCTCGAATAGCTCATCGTCGGATCAAGCCATTGTGCGTAGAAATCGTTTCCAAGGTCGTAATGCGCGTGGATATTGCGCAAGGATCCCGCTTTCGAGTTGCGATGCAGCCAATGAACAATGCGTGCGAGCCAGCGCCACGGTCCATGGGCACGCGCAGCCCCGCCCAGCACTGGCCCATTGTCCATGACCAGAGCGAACAGCGCGACCGGGTCGGGACTTTCCCACTCGCCCGCTTCCCAGGCCTGGTACCATCCAATCGAGCCACCTGTCGCCAAGCGCAACAGCGCCCGCATGGAATGCAGCGTGACAACCGCGTTAAAGCCCGGATTCTTGCCGCCGAGCAGCCGTGTCGTGCCGTCCGGCAAGCTGGCGAAGATCGAGCCTCGGGCGAGCCCGGCGTCGATCCTGTCGACGATCCGGTGAAGCCCTCCCGACCATGCCCGCGCCAACCATTCCGGTCCGAAGCCGATTGAACGACCGCCCTCGACAAGTTCCGCGCCCCTGCTGGGAACTTGCGCATTCATGGTCCCAATTATGACTCGCAAAGGCTCATGGGGCAAGAGATTGTATTCGGGCGGCGGCGCGCAGGAAAACTACGGCTTCCGGCAGGGAATGCCACGCAGGGGCACACTGAACCCGCTGCGACCAAGGCTCGCGAAACGGGCGTCGCGAAGGACGATGCCGTTGCCATCGGGCGCCTGCTCGACAAAGGGCGCGCGTGACCAGAACAGGAAAGCGGCAAGGTCGGGACGGGATTGTGCAAGGCGGTCCAGCTGTGGCCAGCCACAGGCATTCGGAGAAATTGGTCTTATCGAACTGCCCGAAATAGGTTCGCCGGCGGGGATGTGCGACCATCCGGGCTGCAAATTTGCCATGAGTTCCCTTTCCCAGGGAAGGAACGGTACAGGCGAGGCTATCGCTGTCCAATCGCATGCATTGGCTTCAATCGCTTCATCTGAACATTCGAGGATAGGCAGCGTAGCCCTGAACCTTTGTTCCTCGACTTGCGACCAAACGAAGTTCGCCCCGACATAAACCAGCCCGCTCACTAGTGCGAAGCGAGCCGGCTGACGCCAATTTCTCTCCCGCCTCTCCCGCCGCAGCGACAGCCACGTCGCGAAGCCCAGCCCGAGCCACAGCCAGACGTCGATGATGAACAGCGTGTCGCCGTAGAACCACCGGCTGGAAAACGGCTCGAGCAGTCGGATGCCGTAATTGTTGAGCCAGTCGAGCGCGGGATGCGTCAGGCAGGCGATGAAGGCGAGCGCATAGAGCCAGCCGAAGCGGACCTCTACCCTGCCCTCGGGCCTCTTGCCGCGCCGTGCCTGCCATCGGTCGTACCACCACAGCAAACCGGCGAGCGCCAAGGGCAGCAGCACCCAGGCGATCGGCCCATGGGTGATCCCACGCCGCATCGCCAAGCTTTCGACCCCGAACACCACGCAGCCCGCATCAATGTCCGGCAGGTTCGCACCGATGATCAGCGCGGGCATGGCAAGCCCGGTCTTCCGTTTCAGCCCAGCCTGCCCGATCAGCGCGCCGACAAGGCTATGGGTGAGATTGTCCATATCGCCGCCCGATTATCGCGGCGTGCGGATCAGCCCTTCACAGTCCAGCTCTGGCCCTTGCCAAGCAGCGCCGCGAGGTTGGCGGTCTTGCCTGCGCTGGATTTCTCGCGTTCCTCGGCAACAACGCTTTCGAAGGTGGGCCGCGGGTCGTCGTAAAGGACGCCCAATGCCATTGGGAATTCGCGGAACTGCGGCGCCACACGCAGGTCGATCAGCATGTGGGCGAGCGCGCGGTTCTTGACGTCATGCACCGCGACGCCAGCCGCCTGCCAGTCGCCGTCAACGACATCGACCATCTTCATCGAGCAACCGCTTGCGTCAAAGGCGATGCCCTTGGTCCCGCCTGCATAAAGCAGCGGCTCGCCGTCCTCGCACCACAATTGCTGGTCTTCCGCGCCCTTGGGGGCGGCGAAATCGTCGAACACGTCCTTGTTGTAGACGATGCAGTTCTGGAAGATCTCGATGAAGGCCGCGCCCTTGTGGTGGTAGGCGGCGGTCAGCACTTCGGGCAGCTTCTTCGAAACGTCGAACCCGCGCGCCACGAAACGCGCGCCCGAGCCCAAAGCGAAGGCGCAAGGGCTCGCCGGCCGGTCGACCGAGCCCAGCGGCGTCGAAGGCGAATTGGTGCCGAGCCGGCTGGTCGGCGAATACTGGCCCTTGGTGAGACCGTAGATCTCGTTGTTGAACAACATGATCTGGCAGTTCAGGTTACGGCGCAGCACATGCATCGTGTGGTTGCCGCCGATCGACATGCCATCGCCGTCGCCCGTCACCAGCCAGACATCGAGCTCCGGATTGGCGAGCTTGATGCCCGTAGCAAACGCCGGCGCGCGGCCGTGGATGGTGTGGAAGCCATAACTCTCGACATAATAGGGAAAGCGGCTTGAGCAGCCGATGCCGGAGACGAAGACCGTATTCTTCGGGTCCGCGCCAAGCGTGGGCAACGTGCGCTGCACCGCCTTGAGGATCGCATAGTCCCCGCAACCGGGGCACCAGCGCACTTCCTGGTCGGTTTCCCAGTCCTTCAGGGTGGTTTCGATCTTGGTCATCTCGTTCATGGTCGTGACCCTTCCTTAGCCGTGCATCTCATCGATCGCCGCTTCGAGTTGGGCGATGGTGAAAGGCTGGCCGCTGGTTTTGGTAAGCGGGCGGGCGTCGACCAGGAACTGATCGCGCAGCACTGTCTTGAACTGGCCGGTATTCATCTCGGGCACGAGGATCTTCTCATAACCCCTTAGAAGATCGCCAAGATTTTTTGGAAGCGGCCAGACATGGCGGACATGGATGTGAGCAACATCGAGCCCCTTGCGACGAGCACGGCGCACCGCCTGGTGGATCGGACCGAAGGTAGAACCCCAGCCAACCACGGCGAGCTTGCCTGACGTATTGCCGAGCTCGACCGCCTGCTCCGGAACGCCGTTGGCGACGCCATCGACCTTGGCTTTGCGGGCATCGGTCTGCGCCTGGTGGACTTCCGGCGAATAGTCGATGTTGCCGGTGTCGATGCCCTTCTCGATGCCGCCGATGCGGTGCATCAGGTCTTCGGTGCCCGGCCTGATCCACGGACGCACGCCGCGCTCGTCGCGCTTGTAGGGCAGCAGCGTGTCGTCCGGCCCGTTGCGATCTTCGAGGAAGGCCACGGGAAACGGCTCGAACGTACTGGGATCTGGCACTTTCCAAGGTTCGGCGGCATTGGCGATATATCCGTCGGTCAGCAGGATCACCGGCGTCATGTATTGCACCGCGAGTCGGCAGGCCTCGATCGCGCATTCGAAGGCGTCGGTGGGCGAACGCGCCGCGACCACCGGCAGCGAGGCGTCGCCGTTGCGTCCGTAGATCGCCTGATAGAGGTCGGACTGCTCGGTCTTGGTCGGAAGGCCGGTCGAAGGTCCGCCGCGCTGGGAATTGACGATCACCAGCGGCAGCTCGGTCATGATCGCCAGCCCCATCGCCTCGCCCTTGAGCGCGATGCCCGGCCCTGACGAGGAGGTCACGCCAAGCTGCCCGGCATAGGAAGCGCCGATCGCGGCGCAGATCGCGGCGATCTCGTCCTCGGCCTGGAAGGTGGTGACGCCGAATTCCTTCATCTTGACGAGATTGTGCAGGATCGCGCTGGCAGGCGTGATCGGATAACCGCCGAAGAACATGTCGAGGCCAGCCAGCTGCGCACCTGCAACGAGGCCGAGGCTGACCGCTTCCGCACCGGTAACGGTGCGGTAGAGGCCGGGCTCGCTCGGCATCGCGCCGACCTGGACCTTGCGCATCGGACCTGAAAGCTCCGCTGTCTCTCCATAGGCATGGCCGGCATTGAGCGCGGCGATATTGGCCTTGGCGATATCAGGCAGCTTCTTGAACTTGCCTTCCAGCCAGTCGACGATCGGCTGGCGGTCGCGGTCGAACATCCACAGCGCCAGGCCCAGCGTCCACATGTTCTTGCAGCGCAGCGCTTCCTTGTTGCCGAGCCCGAACGGCTTGACCGCCTCGACCGTCAGCGCGCTGATGTCGAAGGCCAGCACGTCCCACTTCGCAAGGCTGCCATCCTCGACCGGATTGGCATCGTATTTCGCCTTGTCGAGATTGCGCTTCGAAAATTCGCCGGTGTCGGCGATAATCAGCCCGCCCGGCTTGAGGTCGTTGACGTTGGTCTTGAGCGCAGCCGGGTTCATCGCCACCAGCACATCGGGCGCGTCGCCAGCGGTGGTGATGTCGTCCGATCCGAAATTGATCTGGAACGCCGACACGCCAAACAGCGTGCCCTGGGGCGCGCGAATCTCGGCAGGAAAATCCGGGAAAGTAGCAAGGTCGTTGCCCGCGAGCGCGGTGGACAGGGTGAACTGACCGCCCGTGAGCTGCATGCCATCACCGGAGTCACCGGCGAACCGGACGACGACTGCCTCGGGAGCCGGGTCTCCACCCGCTCCTGTCGAAGCATCCTTTTCGGCTGAAACTGTTGCCATTTGCATCCTCTGTGGCGGAAACTACTGCAAATCGGGGACCGCCCCTAGACCTATCTGGGCCCGACGCAACCTAGAAAATCTCTCAGGCTGCAAACCCTTCGCATTCGCATGATAACTCCGAGGCCCCATAGTCAACCCCAAGCTCCCGACAAATCAACGACTCCAGCTCTTGCAGGGCATGATTGGCTGGTATGCATCCAGCATGCGAATCGTCAGTAGCCATTTGCCCGAGTCATTGTGAAATGACAGATTACGCCAACCTGCCCTATCGGCCCTGCGTCGGCGTCATGCTGGTCAATGCCGACGGCCTGGCATTCGTCGGACGGCGCATCGACAACCGCGAGGGAGACTGGTGGCAGATGCCGCAGGGCGGGGTCGACAAGGGTGAAGACCTGCGTGAGGCAGCGCTGCGCGAGCTGTGGGAGGAAACCGGCGTTGCCGGCGATCTCGTCACGCTGCTGAGCCAGACCCGTGAGGAGCTGCTCTACGACCTGCCCGATGAACTGATCGGCACGCTA
>CAYPFE010000108.1:0-8618 GCA_964409895.1 uncultured Novosphingobium sp. | reverse complement strand
CCGTTCTCCTCCAGCAGTTCCTGCAACTCCTTGACGACATGCTGGGCCTGGGCAACCGCCATGCCGTAACCGGGCACAATGACGACGCTGCTGGCGGCTTCGAGCACGTAATAGGCGTCCTCGGCGTCCATCGGCTTGACTTCGCCTTCGATCGTCGCCGTACTCGCCTTCACCGCGCCGAAACCGCTAAACAGAACGTTGGTGAGCGAGCGGTTCATTGCCTTGCACATGATCTGCGTGAGGATAATGCCCGATGCGCCGACCAGCGAGCCTGAAACGATCAGGATGATGTTGTTGACCGCAAAGCCGGCGGCGCAAGCGGCAAGGCCCGAATAGGAATTGAGCAGCGAGATCACTACTGGCATATCGCCGCCGCCGATTGGGATGACAGCCATGATCCCGAAGACGAAGGACAGCACGATCAGCGCGTAAAGCAGTTCGGTTCGGCTCGGATCCATGCAGAAACCGATCGCGACGGCAAGGATCGCCAGCACCACCAGCCCATTGACGAATTGCTGGCCGGTGAACTGCAGCGGTCGGCTGTTGATCGTCTCCGACAGCTTGCCCCAGGCTACGATGCTGCCCGTGAAGGTCAATCCGCCGATCAGGATCGAAAGTGCTACGGTCATCAGTGTGAACGTGCCTAGCTCCATTTCGTAGAGCACGGCCCAGCCGACCAGCAGACTCGCCAGACCCCCGAAGCCGTTGAACAGCGCGACCATTTCCGGCATCGAGGTCATGGCTACCAGTCGCGCGCCAAGCACGCCGATTACCGCGCCGACCGCGATGCCGAGCGCGATCCAACGGTAATCGACGATGCCTTGGTCCAGCAGCGTGACCACCACCGCGATCAGCATGCCTATCGCGCTGACGACATTGCCGCGCCGCGCCGTGGCAGCCGAGCCAAGCATCTTGAGCCCAAAGATGAACAGCACCGCCGAGATGGCGTAGGCAAGATTGACGAGGACGTGCGCGCTCACTTGCCGCCCTCCTTCTTCCTGAACATCGCCAGCATGCGATCGGTCACGAGATAACCGCCGACCACGTTGATCGTCGCGAGTGCCACCGCTGCGGTGCCGAGGATCGTCGCCAGCTGGTTGAAGCCGCCGCCCGCCGAACTGAGCGCACCGACCAGCGTGATGCCCGAAATCGCGTTCGATCCAGACATCAGCGGCGTGTGCAGCGTCGAGGGGACCTTGGAGATGAGCTCGAATCCGAGAAAGATCGAGAGCATCAGAATGAAGGTGAGAAAAACCGGTTCCATCTTGCTTTCCTTACCCCCTCAATTGCCTGATCGTCTCGTTGACGATGGCGCCGCCATGCGTGATTACGCATCCCTTGAGGATGTCGTCCTCGAGATTGAGCTGGAAGGCCTTGGCTTCCTCGTCCCAGAATTCGCCGACCAGGTTGGCAAGGTTCGAGGAATACATCTGGCTGGCGTCGCGGGCGACCGCGTTGGCCCAATTGCCGTCGCCGATGATGGTGACGCCGCCGACCTGAACCGTTTCGCCCGGGACCGATCCTTCGACGTTACCGCCGGTCTCGGCCGCCATGTCGACGATCACGCTGCCCGGTCGCATCGAAGCGACCATTTCCGCGCTGACCAGCACAGGCGGCTTGCGCCCGAACACCTGCGCGGTTGTGATGACGATGTCGGATTCGGCGATCTGCTTCGCCTGCCCCTGCTTCTGCAGTTCGAGCTGTTCAGGTGTCAGCTGCACGGCATAGCCGTCTTTGGTCGAACCGGTTTCGCCGAGGTCGATCTCAAGGAACTTTCCGCCAAGCGACTGGACCTGTTCCGCGGTTTCGCCACGCGTGTCGAAAGCGATGACCTTGGCGCCGAGACGCTTGGCGGTGGCTATCGCCTGCAATCCAGCTACGCCTGCGCCGATCACGAAAACGGTTGCTGGCTTCAGCGTGCCAGCGGGCGTCATCATCATCGGCAGGATCGTAGGCGCGGCGGCAGCGGCCTTCATTACCATGACATAGCCCGCGAGACTGCCCTGCGAACTCAGCGCGTCCAGCTTCTGCGCACGGGTGGATCGCGGGATCATTTCCATGCTGATCGCGGTGACGCCTTGTGCGGCCAGCGCGTCGATAAGCTCCGGCTCGTTGAACGGGTCGAGGTAGCTGACATGGATGGCGCCGGCTTTCAGTGCGGCGACGTCCTCGGGTGATGGCTTGGCCAGTCGCAGGATCACGTCCGCCGATGAAAGAATTTCTCCGCGATCGCCGGCAAGCTGCACCCCTGCTTCGGCATAAGCCTCGTCGGCAAAACCGGCAGCAAGCCCGCAGCCCGCTTCAACGACAACTTCTGCACCCAGCCGCACAAGCTTCTTCGCGTCTGCCGGAACCAGCGGTGCGCGGTTTTCGCCCGGGAGTGATGCCTTAAGAACGCCTAGCTTCATCGCACCTTCCGCATTGCTTTGGCCCGCATGGCCATGCGTTGCAGGGACGCGCGGCTCCATGCTGGAACGTCCCCGCGATTCCACGTAAGCGCTGCAAACTCAAGCCCTGCCAAGGGCTTCATCACCGGCAATCGCAATCACCCGGCACCCCGTTTGCCCGAAAGGCTGCATTCGCTTTCCGTGGCGGCCAAGGCTGTGAAACCGCGATCTCGGTTGTAAATGTCATCGTGTACGGTGACGGTTCCATCCGGGGCTGCACTGGCCGTGAAATAGGTGATGTAAACGGGAATGCTGGCGGCCAGGTCGATCTCGGTAGTCTTGCGGCTGGTCACAATCGCGTCGATTTCCGCACGTGACTTCACACCCTGCAGCAGCGTTGCGGCGAAGCCTAGGGCATCGGCGGTACGAATGCATCCATGGCTGTATGCGCGCTCCTTCTTTTCAAACAGGTGCTTGCTGGGGGTATCGTGCATGTAGACATTGTAGGGATTGGGCATTGCCAGCTTCATCTGTCCCAGCGCGTTCGCCGGCCCCGGCTTCTGGCGCCAGCCGCTTCCGCTGCGCACATAGCCGAGCCGCGCGGGGAAACTGCCGCGTTTCTCCCGCACGATGCTCGCCGGGATGTTCCACCAGGGATTGATGATCACCCCGGTAACGGTCGCGGAAAACACAGGTGTCGGCGTGCTGCGTTTGCCGACGATTACGCGCCATTCGCCGACCTGCTGCCCATCCCGCCAAAGTCCGGCGGTGAAGCTGGCGGCATTGACGAGAATGTAGTCCTTTCCCAGCGATCGCGGCATCCAGCGCCAGCGTTCCATGTTGTTCGCGATGGCTTTGCGCCGTTGAGCGTTTGCCTCGTTCGCCAAGGCTTCGCGCAGCAGGGCGTATTGGGCAGGCTGCGGCTGCATTGCTGAAAAGAAGCTGTCAACTCCTCCAGCGGCGAGGGCCCTCTTCAGCCATGCGTCGAGGTCGATCTTCGCGTCGGTGTCCTCGATGTGCCAGCCACGCCTTGCCGAAGTGCCTGTAGTGCCGACGAGATGCATTCGCGCGAGTTTTAGCGCGAGCGCGGTGGCGGCGTGGTCGATCAGCTGGGGATCGGCTGAAGCGATGGCTTCATCAAGCGGGGCCATCGGTATGGCCGGAAGTGCGTCCTCGCCAGAGCTTGCGATCCATTGCCTGAGTTGGACGAGTTGCTCTGGAGACCAATGAACCTCGGATTCGACTTGTGCAGACGCGCTGGTCGTTTCCCCCGTTTCTTGCGCGAAGACAGGCATCGCAATCGCAAAAAATCCAGCAAACACAATTGCTTTAGATGCCAATTTGATCTCGCGCATTTGCAACTCCGTTTGGCGACCCTATCTTCCCATAAAACAAGTTTAGGGTTGCATCATATGAATTTCAGCAGACGGCGCTTCATCGGTAGCGCGGCTGCGGGATCCTTGGGACTGGCAAGCGGCAAGGTTTTTGCCGCTGCAAGATCGTTCGATCGGCCAGCTCTGCTTGCCCGCGCACGAGCCGCGCTCGATCATCACAGCTTTCGGGTTCCCAATCGCGAAGTCGTTGGCCTCGCCGATTATTCGGTTCATTCATGCGTTCCGCGCTTCCAGATAGTGGATTGGGCTGGAGGCAAAATTCTGGCCACCTATCTCGTGGCTCACGGCCGGGGTTCCGACCCTGCGAATACGGGTTTGGTCCAGCATTTCTCCAACCGCCCGGGGTCGAATGCATCAAGCGAAGGCGGGTTCCTGACTGCGGCCACCTATTACGGGAAGCACGGCCAGTCGCGCCGGCTTGTTGGTCTCGACCCGGCAAACAGCAACGCCGCAAGCCGCGCTATCGTGATTCATGGCGCCGACTATGTAACCCGGCCGATGGCGCGCAATCAGGGGCGTGTTGGCCGCAGCCTCGGCTGCTTTTCGTTTTCGAAGCAGGACATTGGACAGGTACTCGCGCTGCTCGGTCCCGGACATCTTCTGTTTGCTGGCAACTGAGGCCGCGCTGCTCAACGGCCGACGCCCCTCGCCAAAGCAATCACCAATCACAAGCAGCCCGCGCACCGCGCGCGGGAAGTGTGTGAGGAGGCGCTTGGCTCCGATCGATTGTTAGGGCATGTCCTCATGCGGTCGGCTCGCAGGGTGAGCGCCAAGACACGCTTCGAGGGAGAGGACCCGATGCACGCGCTAAGCCGCCTGATTGTGACAGGGGTCGGCATCCTGTTCCTCGCAGCCTGTGGCGCGCCTTATGACAGCCAGCCTGGCAGTGGGGACGACTGGCCCAATACTGGTGGCGGGTACGACGAGTCCGGATTCAGCCGTCTGGGCGAGATCGACGTCGACAACGCCGGTGAACTGGGTCTCGAATGGTTCCTCGATCTCGATGGCGAGCAGACGCTGGAGGCAACGCCGCTGGCGGTCGATGGCGTGCTATATTTTACCGGGAGCCATTCCAAGGTGTATGCGGTCGATGGAGCAAGCGGAAAGCTGCTGTGGACCCATGATCCGGAGGTCTGGAAGCACGATCCCGAGCGGATGCACTACATCTTCGGGGCGAACCGCGGTGCCGCCCATGACGGCGGCAAGATCTTCGCAGGCACGCTCGACGGGCGGCTGATCGCGCTCGACGCTGCGAGCGGCAAGCTCATCTGGAGCGTCGACACCCTTCCGGACGACAGCTTCTATACCGTTACCGGCGCGCCGCGCGTGTTCGACGGCAAGGTCATCATCGGCAATGGCGGAGGCGATTTCGGCGAGCGCGGCTTTGTCACCGCCTACGACCAGCAGACCGGCAAGCAGCTCTGGCGTTTCTACACCGTCCCGGGATCTCCCGAACAGAACAAGGGCGATGCGGCCATGGAGATGGCAGCGAATACCTGGAAGGGCGAATACTGGAAGACCGGCACCGGCGGCACGGTATGGAACGGCATCACCTACGATCCCGAGCTGAACCAGATATATCTCGGGACCGGCAATTCCGGACCCTACGATCCGGAAGTACGCAGCCCCGGCGGGGGCGACAATCTGTTCCTGGCCTCGATCGTTGCCCTTGATGCGGACACGGGCAAGTACAAGTGGCACTATCAGGTCAACCCGCGCGAGGCCTGGGACTACAAGGCGACGATGAACATGATCGACGCCACGATCGAGTTCGGCGGCGAGCCGCGCAAGGTGCTGATGCAGGCACCGACCAACGGGTTCTTCTATGTGCTCGACCGCGAGACCGGCAAGCTGGTGAACGAGCCGGGCAAGATTGCCAGGGTGACCTGGGCCGAACGCGTCGACATGGCGACGGGCCGCCCGGTCGAAGCGCCGGACATCCGTTACGAGAAGGGCCGCTCGGTGCTGTGGCCAAGCATGCTCGGCGCGCACAACTGGCAGGCGATGTCGTTCAGCCCGAAGACCGGACTTGTTTACATACCCGCGATGGAGCTCGGCATCTTCTACGAGAAGAACGAGGCCGATAGCGCGGCATCCTACGCGGCGCTGAGCTTTGGTGCCGTCAGGGAAAGCCCCGAGGACAACACCGGTTCCCTGATCGCATGGGATCCGGTGAAGCAGGAAGCGCGATGGACCGTAAAGCACGAGTTGTTCTGGAACGGCGGCACGCTGGCGACGGCGGGCGACCTCGTCTTCCAGGGCACGGCGGACGGCTTCTTTTCGGCCTATGACGCGCGTGACGGCAAGCGGCTGTGGCGCTTCGATGCGGGTCACGGCATCATCGCCGCCCCGATGAGTTTTACGGCCGGCGGCAAGCAGTATGTTTCGGTACTGGTCGGCTATGGCGGAGCCTGGGGCGAGGTCGTCAACGCCGGCTGGAAATACGGAGCCCAGCCGCGCCGGCTGCTGACCTTCGCGCTTGGAGGCAAGGCAAAGCTGCCGAAGTCGGCACCGCGTGACATGAAGGTCCATGCGCTGGACGATCCAGCGCTCAGGCTCGCGGCTGCGGATGTTGCGGCGGGCGAGATAGGATTCATGACCAATTGCGCCGGTTGCCACGGCAAGAACCTCGTCGCCACCGGCTCGTCAGGGCCCGACTTGCGCGAAGCGCCGCTGGCGGTGAAGTTCGACGACATGTGGCGGATCGTCAGCGAAGGGCCGCTGGTCGAACGCGGTATGCCGCGTTTTCCGAAGCTATCGGAAGCCGAGGTGCGCCAGATCCACGCCTATGTCCGGAACGGGGCGAGGGCGGTGCTGAAAGGCGAAATCCAGGCCGGCGCGGCAGCCTCAGCCGGCAGGAACTGACCGCTTTGCCTCAGCTCCCCGAAACTCCGCCATTGCCGCTTCCGCGCCGACAGGCTGGCCTTTCCAGTGGCCCTGGAACTCCAGCTCTTCGTCATGGGTATTGGCGAAGACGTCGAGCCCGAGCAGCTGGCGCAAGCGCGGGCCGAAAGTTTCCTGCAACGCGCCGGGGATGGCGGCAGTCCAGTTGATCATCGGCCGCATGAAGCTGGCTGAATAATAGGCGAAAAGCAGCGCGCGCTCCTCGTTCTCGGTGATGTTCGAGCCCGAAGTATGCCACAGCCGGCCGTCCATCACGATCACCGAACCGGCGCTCGCCTCGAAGGGAACCAGCAGCTCTTTGGCATTACCGGGCACGTCGGCCTGCGTGCGCCAAAGATGGCTCCCCGGGATGTAAAGCGTGCTGCCGTTCTCAGGCGTGACATCGGTCAGGCACCAGACGACGTTGACAGACCAGGGATGAAGCCACGGTTCGGGCAGGATGAAGGCCAGGTCCGAATGCAGCATCATCGATTGGGCGCCGGGTAGCGCGATATTCGCCGTGCAGTTGGCGACGATCACCTCCTGCCCGACGACAGCGCGAGCCGCGTCTAGCGCGGTATCGTTCTGCACGAGGTCGCGGAACAGCCCGTCGGATTGCAGCGGAGTGAGCACCCGGACCATGCTGGAGTTCGGGTCGAGGCCAGGAAGGTGGCAGGAATAGCCTTCCTCGGCATTGGCGCGGGCGATCGCCCACAGGCGCGCAACCGCGTCCGCCGCCTGATCCCGCGGGATGACATCGGGAATGACGCACCAGCCGTCGCGCGCGAGCTTCGTCCCGATGTCGGCCACCGACCCGGCTCTCCCGTCAGTTGAGCAATACGTGAAGCGGTCCCGGGCCCCGGCTGATCAGGCCGCCGGAAAGCTTGGCTGGCGGCTGAGAGGGATCCCAGCGCAGGTTCGGGAAACGGTCGAGCAGGGCGTTGATCGCGCCCAGCATTTCCTCGCGCGCGACGTGCTGGCCAAGGCAGCTGTGCGCACCGGCGGCAAAGGCCAGACTGCGCTGTACCGGTCGGTTGAGGTCGTAGACTTCGGGGTTCTCCCAGCGAGAGGGATCGCGGTTGGCGGCACCCAGGCACAGGTGCATGATCGCGTCCTTGGGGATGGCGACGCCCTGCAATTCCGTGTCGCGCATCGCCTTTCGCGCGAACACCGGATCGTTGGGATACCAGCGCGCGCCTTCGAGGATCGCCTTGGGCAGAAGCGAACGGTCGGCGCGTACCTGCTCCATCTGTTCGGGATTGTTGAGCAGGGCGAAGGTGGTGATGCCGAGCTGCTTCCAGGTGGTGCCGCCGCCGGCGAAGACGATGAGCTTGCAGAAGCTGGCGACCTCGCTGACGGTCAGCGGTCGTTTGGTGCCGTCCGCGTCCTCGACCTCGGCCTTGACGAGGCGCGAGATCACGTCGTCGCGCGGCTCGGTCTGCCGCTCGCGGACCACTTTCTCGAGGATCGCGGTGGCGGCCTGCATGTGCTCCATTTTCTGCTGCGGCGGGGTCTCGCTGTGCATCGCGGCGAGCAGCCCACGGCGGAATTCGAGACCTTCCTGCGCGGAAAGCCCGAAGCCGGCAGTCACCGTCTGCATCGGCAGGCGGGCGAAGAACTGCGCATTCAGGTCAACCCGGTCTCGCTTCTCGAACCGGCCGACCAGCTGGTCGACGAGGTTGGCGATGACATGCTCGCGCCACCAGCCGCTCGCCTGCGCGGGCTGGAAATGCTCCTGGATGATGTCGCGATAACTGCGGTGGATCGGGCCATCCATCGCCAGGATCGTGTCGGTGAAGGTGCCCATGTCCTGATAGTGGCCGGAATTGAAATCGTCCTTGCGGGTGAACACTTCGGACACGCCGGCGAAGTTGAACACCGAGTAGTGCTCCATGCCTTCGATGAACATCGCGCCGCGATCGTCGGAGCGACCGGTAAGGCCACCGATGCCGCC
>CAYPFE010000107.1:4852-8653 GCA_964409895.1 uncultured Novosphingobium sp. | reverse complement strand
GAGATGCAGTCGAAAAAGCCCGGCGTGCCGTCGACGTCGACGTAGAGATTGCCGAGATGGGTGTCGCCGTGGCAGGTCGCATAGGGAAGCCCGCGGCTGAAGACGCCGGTCTTGGCAAGCGCATCCCGCATCCAGTGCCGGTCGTGGAAACGGGTCGATACCGCGGCGCCGCGCGGCGAGGCCAGATAGTCGTTCCAGATGTCCGGCTGGAGGAAGTGATCGAAATAGACGAGCAGGTTGGCGGGCGTATCGTCCAGCCAGTCCCACCTGCCGCCGGGATCGAGTTCCTTGCTGCCGTAGTCCAGCGCGTGGAGCCGGGCGAGTTCCTTGAGGCGCCTGGCAATCTCTTCGAAGCCCTGAGGCTTGATCGGCGAGCAGAACTCCACGCCGCGTGCGACAAGGTCCTCCATGATGACGATGCCTTGCTTCGCCGCCTCGTCCCATTCGGAGAAATAGGCGACGGGAGTGCGCATTCCGGCGGCCGGCATCAGCGTTGAATAGGAATGCGTTTCGGTGAAATGCATCGTCCACATCGCCCGGCTGTGCGGCTCGAACCCGCCCTTCAGGATCACCGTTTCCGGGATCGGTGCATCCTCGCGGTTGTTTTCGAGATCGAGCTTCAGGCGGATCTTGGTGCAGGTCGTGTTGATGAAGTCCACCTTCTCGAAGCCTCGCACGCGCACACCCGGTGCGTAGCCCGACAGCGCCGTTTCGAGCCAGTCGGAGGTGATGCCCTCGATTTCGGTCGGCAGCGAGAAGGCGTTACTTTCAGCCATGAGAACACTCCATGTGCGGGTCGACCATGACCTTCATGTATGGATTGGGGCCGCGCATTTCCTCGATCATGGATGGGAGGCTGCCGAGTGCGATTGTCGTGCTGACCATCTCCTCGGGCCTCAGCGAGCCGGCATCGAAGGCACGGAGCGTGTCGGTGAAGTCGTCCGCCGAATAGCCGATGGGGAAATGCAGGGAGACTTCCTTAAAACAATTCAACGCCGGTACGATCGGGTCGGGCGCGGTACACATGCCGAGCGAGACGACGCTGCCGCCGATCGGCGCCTTGTCTATCGCGAGTTGCAGCATGCCGGTCTTGCCGACGCATTCGGCGACGATATCCGGTGCTCCCCCCAGTGCCGCCTCCACCGCGCCGGGATCCTCCTCATCGAGCCGGATCGTCGCATCGGCACCGAAGGCCCGAACGATCTCGTCGCGCTTGCCTGAGCGCGAAAGCACGGCGATTCTGCCCGCGCCCATCAGCCGCCCCCAGTAGATCACCGAAAGGGCCATGTTGCCCGCGCCGACGATCAGGATGTTGTGGCCCTTCTGGAAGCCCGCCATGCGCAGCGCGCGTTTGCCGCAGGCCATGGGTTCGGCCAGCGCGCCTTCGGCCATGCTGACCGATCCGGGCATGAGGAACCCTGCCGAGCGGGGTATGACCTTGCGCTCGCCGAAACCGCCGAACAGCGAATTTCCCGCCATGCAGAAGAGCGCGCGCCCGGCCTTGCACATGGCGCATTCGCCGCAGGGTCCGCTGGGGATGCAGGCGAGCCGGTCGCCGACCTTCACGTCCGTAACATCGCGTCCGACTTCGATCGCCTCGCCGGCGAATTCGTGGCCGATGGCCCTGCCTGCCGCATAGTCGAACGGGGAGCCGGATGTCATCGAGATGTCGCTGCCGCATATGCCGCAGCGCCCGATCGACAGGCGGACATCGCCCGGCCCCATCTCTTCCTCAGGCCGGTCCTCGATGGTGACCGGCTTGCCCGCGCCGTTGAAAATTGCAACTCTCATGCACCTCTCCCCGGAAGTCAGCTTGCCTGCCGGAACGGCGGCGAGTCAATCGCATGCATCGCCCGCCACGCCTCCTTCGGAGAAGTCGATCCCCAGCCGGTCCTCCCACAGCTTGCCGATTGCAGCGTAGTCGAGCTGTGCCAGTCCTTCCTGGATCGCGAGCTCGTAGACCTCGTGGGCCGCAGGTATTGCGTAGAGCGGCACGCCCAATGCATCGGCAGAATCCTGCGCCAGCCGCGAGTCCTTGGCGGCGTTGGTCACCGACATGCCGCCTGCGAAATCGTGGTTGCGCAGACGCTCGCCGAAGCGGTGGGTCAGGGGGCGCATCAGACCGGAATCGCGCTCCAGCAGGCGCTGCAGCACGTCCATCGGTATGTCCTGCGCGGCGGCCAGCGCCCCAGCCTCAACCAACACGACATATACTGCATGAGCAACGGCATTAACGACGAGTTTCGCGGCCATGCCTTTCCTGCGCGAACCCAGCCAGAAGATGTCTTCGGCAAGCCTGCCTAGGACCTCGTCCGCCAGACCGGCATCGCCCTCGCTTGCGCCGACAAGGAAGGCAGAGCGCCCCTCGGACAGCGCGGCGATGCCGCCGACGATGGCGCAATCGATGACCACGGCCCCTGAGGGTGTGAGCAACTCATGCAATGCCAAGACATCCTCGGGCCTGACCGTGCTGGTTTCGAGGACCAGAGTGCCGCGTCGGATCGTGTCTTTGATCTCATTAGCCACCGAGAGCGAAGCGGCAGGCGTCGGCAGGGACAGCATGACCAAATCCGCTTTCCCCACAGCCTCCGCCGCGTCGGAAGCGACATCTGCGCGGCCCTGCGCCGCATCGGCCGACTTGCGGCTCTGCGCCTCGTCACGGTCGTAAAGCGTCAGCGCGAAATGGCCGGACAGCGCCTGCGCCATCGCCTGCCCGGCGTTGCCGCAGCCGATCAGGGCGATGCGGGGAGTATCGTTCATGCCTCGGCTTTGACGCTGGTTCGCGACAGATCGAAGCCCTGGTAGCCGGCCTTCTCGATCTCTTCGCAGCGGTCCTGGTAGGCGTCGAAACCGGCGATATAGGCCATGAAGACCTTGGGCTTTCCCTCGACGTTCGCGCCCATGTACCAGCTGTTGGCCTTGGGATAGAGCGTCTTGTCCGCGACCTTGCGAGTTTCATCAGCCCAGGCCGCTTCGGCTTCCGGCTCCGCTCCGATCCGGTCGAACCCGTTGCCCTGCATATGCGCGATACAATCCGTGATCCATTCGACGTGGTGCTCGATCGACGGGATCATGTTGGTCAGCACCGATGGGCTCGACGGGCCGTTGACCGTGAACAGGTTGGGGAAGCCCGATATCGCGAGGCCGAGATAGCTGGAAGGACCATCCTTCCATTCCTCCGCCAGCTTTCGCCCATCCATGCCGGTGATGCCAAGCGCCAGAAGCGGCCCGGTCATGGCGTCGAAGCCGGTGGCAAAGACGATCAGGTCGAAGTCGCGGTCCCTGTCGCTGGTGCGGATGCCCCTGGCGGTGATCCGCTCGATCGGCGTTTCGTTCAGGTCGACCAGCTCGACATTGTCGCGGTTGTATGAGGCGTAATAGTCGGTGTCGAGGCACAGCCGCTTGGTGCCGAAGGGGTAGCTGCGCGGAATCAGCTTCTCGGCCGTTTCCGGATCGTCGACCGCCTCGCGGATCTTGTTGCGGGCATATTCGGCGACGAGTTCGTTCGATTCCGGGTTGATCGTCGTGTCCCAATAGGCCGCCTGCACCTGGAAACCGCCATAGGCCCACACTCGATCGTATGTAGCGTTGCGCTCATCCTCGGGCACTTCGAGTGCTGAAAGCGTGCTGGCAAGCGGAAGCGTCTGGGCCGCGCGGGTGCGGCGCAGGCCCCGGTGAAATGCGGGATAGTCGGTGCGGACCTTCGCTTCGAACTCGGGGTCGATGGGGCCGTTGTGCGCCGGTACGCTGTAATTGGGCGTGCGCTGGAACACCGTCAGCTGCGAAGCCTGCTCGGCGATC
>CAYPFE010000107.1:0-4842 GCA_964409895.1 uncultured Novosphingobium sp. | reverse complement strand
ATGCCCGACGAGCCGGTGCCGATCACGGCGATGCGCTTTCCCACCATTTCGACCTTGTCTCGCGGCCACGCGCCGGTCAGCACCCACTGGCCCTCGAAGTCTTCCAGTCCCGGATATTCCGGCGGCTTGGGTACCGATAGGCAGCCGACTGTCGTGACGAGGAACTTGCAGGAAACACGATCGTCACGGTCGGTCTCGACCGTCCAGCGCCGAGCATCCTCGTCCCATGTGCATGCGGTGACCCTGGTCGAAAATGCGATGTCGCGCCGCAAATCGAAGCGGTCGGCGACGTGGTTCACATAGCGCTCGATCTCGCCTTGCGTGGCGAAGCGCTCACTCCATTGCCAATCGTCGAGCAATTCCTCTGAGAAGGAATAGCTGTATTCGAGGCTCGGCACGTCGCAGCGCGCGCCGGGATAGCGGTTCCAGAACCAGGTGCCGCCAACCTCGGGCGCCTGCTCGAAGCCGAACACGCTCATGCCGAGCTGGCGGAACTTGTGATGCGCGTAGAGCCCGCCGACGCCGGCGCCGATCACGACGATATCCACTTCGTCCGGCGGTGTGGGGCCTTGCCTGCTGGCGTTCATCGCATCCGATCCTGCAATCTGTTTTCCCTGTTCGCACCTGCCTAGCACGAAGTGCTCCGTGACAAAGGTCCGAAATTCATCGCCCCGGCGGTTGTCTCGCTTATTGAAAATCGCTCGCAGAAGTAAGAGACAGGGTACATCAAACGATATTACGGAGAAGTCTCATGGCCGACGCCGACGCCAAGGAAATGGCGCAATCCGCTCGCAAATACTGGTCAGCCGATGGCTACAAGGCCGGGGGCGTCATCCGCGAGGTCGATTATGCCTCGCAGTCGGGGGGTCTCCACCCGAGCTTGCAGGGTATCAAGATCGTCGACACCGATACGCATATCGTCGAGCCGCCGACGCTGTTCACCGACCGCGCCCCCGCCGGAATGAAGGACCGCATGCCCTATGTGAAGCGCGACGAGGACGGCGTCGACCGCTGGTTCATCGGCGATCGCAATTGCGGAACGCTGGGCGGCAACGTCATCCGCCGCGACAACAACAAGCTCTTGGGCCGCCTCGCTTTTCCGACGCTTGAGGAAAGCCACGCCGGGGGCCACGAGATCGCGCCGCGGCTGCAGGCGATGGACGACATGGGTGTGCATGCGCAGATCTGTTACCAGAATTCGGGCGTTACACAGGCCGGCATGCTGATGACGCTGGGCGACAACGACCTTGCGCTCGCGATCATGCAGACCTTCAACGATTTCAATGCCGAATGGCAGCAGGAATCGGGCCAGCGGCTGTTCCCGATGGCGCACTTGCCAATCTGGGACAAGGCGGCGCTGGAAAAGGAAGCGCAGCGCTGTATCGACATGGGGCTGAGGGGCTTCGTACTGCCCGATACGCCCGAACGCGTCGGCGTGCCGAGCTTCAACGACGACTACTGGACGGATTTCCTCGAACTGTGTTCCGCCACTGGAACGCCACTGAACTTCCACCTCAACGCCGCCATCGATCCCAATTCGCTAACCTGGGAAGGCTTCCGCTTCGAACAGACGCTGTCAGTGGTCGCGACGATGTTCTCGATCGGCAATGCCGCGACGCTGGGCAACTGGATGGTCTCGGGCCGGCTCGACCGTCACCCGGACCTCAAGATCGGGTTGATCGAAAGCGGAGCGGGCTGGATTCCCTTTGCGGTCGAGGCGCTGGAGCACCAGTTTCGCGAGATGCTGCCGGTGATGCGCGATGTGCTCAAGAAGCAGCCGTGGGATTATTTCCGCGACCACTTCATGTGCACCTTCTGGTTCGAGAAGATCGCGCCCAAGCAGTTGCTTGAAACCATTGGTATCGAGAACGTCATGTTCGAAACCGACTTCCCGCACCCGACCTCGCTCTATCCGGGCGTGCAGGAGCATATCGTCGACGTACTCGGCGGCTATGACTTCGAGGTGCAGAAGAAGGTGCTGCAGGACAATGCGGTGCGGTTCTACAACCTGCCGTTCTGAGTGGTCCGGGCGGACGGGACGGGATGACCGGGCAAGGGGAGCTGGCGTGATGCCAAATTCACCGGCACGATCTCGCAGTCATGGTCATGCTTGACGCCATAGGCGAATGGTTCCTCTCGCTCGGGGCGGATTACGGCGTCAATCCATTCATATTCGGCGCCATCTACGTTGGTGCGATCCCGTTCTTCTTCCTGTCCATCGGCTGGCTGGTGAAGCGGGCGCGGGCAGGTCAATCGACCGTCCTGCCGACCCTATGCGCGGGCTTCTGTTTCGTTTCCGCCTATTTGTATCTTGCAATTGCCGGGCGCGATATCCCCGTCTGGGTTTGGATCTTCCTTGCAGTACTGATCGTTTACGGAGCGGTCTCGAACGTTCGCAGTACATTGCGCAAAATCCGCGAAGAGCGTTGAGAGCTGGCTCCAGCCTTCCCCGCAGCTAGCCTTGATTGCGGATTGCAGGCCCAGGCCGACGCCGCCTGTTACCGGCAGAAGCTCTTTCCACCCGCCTCCAGGTGGAAATGGTCACGGTGCGCTTCGTTGTATTCGGGGCCGAGTACCGTACCAAAGCGCTTGCAGGCACTCTGGTGGACGATGCGCAGGAAGCGGCGTTCCTCGTCGCTGAAGGCATTCCAGCCCTGGAGCACGCTGATCCGGCGGCCATCGGCCAGCACGAAGGCGGAAACGTCGATCGCTTGTGCTGTGGCGTGGGCGGAACGGCGGCCTGTGCCCGCGACATTGCGGCAGGCATAGCTGCCCATGGTCTCGATCCGCACCAGCCGGCTGCCGAGGATCTGGCGCGCCGCCCGGTCGACCCCATAGCGCGCCCAGCCTGCGAAGGTGCTGGCGAGCGGGCAAGTCACGGGCCCAAGGTTACTGAGGCTGAGCGTCGCATTATCGCTGCGCAGGGTCTGCAACTTGACGCTGCCCAGCGTCGAGCAGCCGGCACCGAAATACTGGTCGGGAACAGCTGTGAAATTGGCCTGCGTCGCGCCGAGTTCCGACAGGCATTGCCGGTTTACCGGCGTGGGTGAGGCGTAGCTCGATGTGGATGAAGAGGTGCGCACGCCGGGCTGGCGCGATGTCTGGGGAATGTCGACACACGCACTCAGCGCCGCAAGCAGGGGCAGTATGGCAAGGAATTGCCGCATGGCCGGAATTCTGCCGGGTGATGGTTAACATTCGGTTTTTACCTATAGCCACAGGCCACCCAATGGCGGCTTACGCAATTATCCTGAGCAATTCTCGGGCGGGGAAAACCTCTAATTCACCTTGACTTTGTGCACTGCAACATTAAGGGCGGCTCCGGGCCACGCGGTCCCAACGCCGCGCGTGCTCTCTGCAAGGAGAGTCTGACATGACTGACGTTACCAAACCGGCGCGCAAGCCTGCGCGGCCGTTCTTTTCTTCCGGTCCTTGTGCCAAGCCGCCAGGATATTCCCCAGCCAAGCTCAGCGCCGAATCGCTCGGCCGTTCGCATCGCGCGAAGATCGGCAAGAACCGGCTTGCATACTGCATCGACCTGATGCGCGAACTGCTGCAGCTGCCCGAGACGCACCGCATCGGCATCGTGCCGGGCTCCGACACCGGCGCTTTCGAGATGGCGATGTGGACGATGCTCGGTGCGCGACCGGTGACGACGCTGGCCTGGGAAAGCTTTGGTGAGGGCTGGGTGACCGACGCCGTCAAGCAGCTGAAGCTTGATCCCACTGTGCTTCGCGCCGACTACGGCGAGCTCCCCGACCTGGGCCAGGTCGACTGGTCAAACGACGTGCTGTTCACCTGGAACGGGACTACTTCGGGCGTGCGCGTTCCCGATGGCGACTGGATCAGTGAAACCCGCGAGGGTCTGAGCTTCGCTGACGCGACCAGCGCGGTCTTCGCCTATGATATCCCCTGGGACAGGATCGATGTCGCAACTTTCAGCTGGCAGAAGGTGCTGGGCGGGGAGGGCGCGCATGGCGTGCTGATCCTCGGCCCGCGCGCGGTCGAGCGGCTGGAGAGCCACACGCCGGCATGGCCGCTGCCCAAGGTGTTCCGACTGACCAAGGGCGGCAAGCTGGTCGAGGGCGTGTTCAAGGGCGAGACCATCAACACGCCGTCGATGCTCGCGGTCGAGGATGCGATCTGGTCGCTCGAATGGGCGAAGTCGCTTGGTGGAGCCGAGGCGATGCGGGCGCGCTCGCAGGCCAATGCCGAAGCGATCGACGAGATCGTGCGGGGACGCAACTGGCTCGGCCATCTCGCTGCCGACCCGGCGAGCCGCTCGACCACAAGCATGTGCCTCACGGTCGACGGTGCGGATGCAGACTTCATCAAGGCGTTTGCCAAGCTCCTCGAAGACGAGGGAGCCGCATACGATATCGCCGGCTATCGCGACGCCCCGCCGGGGCTGCGCATATGGTGCGGCGCGACTGTGGATACCGCCGATATCCAAGCGCTCGGTCCCTGGCTCGACTGGGCGTGGGATACGCTGAAGAACTGATCCAGCCCATCCGTTCGTGCTGAGCTTGTCGAAGCACGATAGAGCCTGCGCCCTTCGACAAGCTCAGGGCGAACGGTTTTCAAGTTTCGAGGAACAGAAAATGACCAAACCCAAAGTCCTCATCTCCGACAAGATGGACCCCAACGCCGCGCGCATCTTCGAGGAGCGCGGCTGCGACGTCGACGTCATCACCGGCGAATCGCCCGAACAGCTCATCGCCCGCATCGGTGACTATGATGGCCTAGCCATCCGCTCGTCGACCAAGGTGACGAAGGACGTGCTCGATGCCGCCACCAACCTCAAGGTGATCGGCCGCGCCGGTATCGGTGTCGACAATGTCG
>CAYPFE010000106.1:0-8709 GCA_964409895.1 uncultured Novosphingobium sp. | reverse complement strand
ACCGCACGGCGCGCTGCACGGGCTGATGCGCGTGCGCCAGTTTACCCAGGACGACGCCCACATTTTCTGCCGCGAGGACCAGATCGTCGATGAAGTCCGCGCCTTCTGCGCGCTGGCCGACCGCATCTATGCGGACTTCGGCTTCACCTATGCGATCAAGCTCGCGCTGCGCCCGGAAAACCGCATCGGCAGCGACGAGCTGTGGGACAAGGCCGAGGCGGAACTGCGCGATGCCGTTGTCGCCGCAGGGCTCGCCACCGAGGAATACGGCTGGGAGGAACTCCCCGGCGAAGGGGCGTTCTATGCGCCGAAGCTCGAATGGCACCTCACCGACGCGATCGGCCGCACCTGGCAGGTCGGCACGATCCAGTCCGACCGGCTGATGCCGGAGCGGCTCGATGCGAGCTATGTCGCCGAGGACGGCGCCAAGCACCGCCCGGTGATGCTCCACCGTGCGATCTTCGGCAGTTATGAACGCTTCATCGGCATATTGATCGAGCATTACGCCGGACGCCTGCCCACCTGGCTTGCCCCGGTGCAGGCCGTGGTGGCGACCATCGTTTCGGATGCGGACAATCATGCGGGCGAAGTGGAAGCGCAGCTCAAGGCTGCCGGAATTCGCGTCGAAAGCGATCTCAGGAACGAGAAGATCAACTACAAGGTGCGCGAACACTCGCTCGCCAAGGTCCCGCACCTGCTGGTCGTCGGCAAGCGCGAGGCCGAAGAAGGCACCGTCGCGGTGCGCACGCTGGGCGAAAAGGACCAGCGGGTAATGCCGCTCGCCGAGGCGATCGCGATGCTGAAAGGTGAGGCGACGCCGCCGGATTTGCGACAGGAAGGCAGGAACTGACCGCGATGTTGCGTCACCAGGCCTTTTTCTGGCTGAAGCGTTCCGGTTCGGTTGCAGACCGCGACGCCTTGATCACAGGCCTGCGCACGCTTGCAGCCATTCCCCACATCGACTCGATGGATATCGGTATCCCGGCGGCCACCGAAGCGCGCGACGTCGTCGATTCCGGCTGGGACGTGGTCGAAACCATGGAATTCGCAGGAACGGCCGAACAGAAGCTCTACCAGGACCATCCAACCCACCAGGCCTTCATTGCCGCTTGCGGACACCTGTGGGAGCGTGTGGTGGTTTACGACGCCAAGATCGTCTGAACTGCTGCGCCCGGCTTAGAGGCTCAGAACGGCAGAACCCGACCCGCCGCGATCAGCGCGGTTGCGCAGGTGATGACAACCGTCGAACGGAGCAGCTCGGCATGCCATTGCTGGGCATGGGTTTGGGCAAGGGCGATCGCTCGGGCCATGGCGGCGATTGTGCGCCCTCTCGCCTTGCCAAAAGGTTAAGGCGCGCTCGGCATCTGCTGGCTGGCGCAGTGGAAGCCGCCGCCGCCTGCCAGCACCGCGTCGGCGGGCAGGCCGATGCAGTCGCGGTCCGGGAAGAGCGCGGCAATGGCCGCAACGCCGTCGGTATCGTGGCTCGTGCCAAAGGTCGGCACGACGACGAGGTGCGTGGTGATCGCGAAGTTCATGTAGCTTGCAGGTTCAATGCGTCCGTCCGTCTCGACCCTTCCGGGCGATGGAACAGCCTGGACGGCAAGACCAAACGCCTCGGCCCGCGCTTTCGCGTCTGCATAGATGGCAGCGTTGGGATCGTCCGCGCCGGTTGCTTCCGGCAAGACCAGCACGCCGGGTGCCGTGAAGCGGGCGAGGTTGTCGACATGACCGTCGGTGTGATCGTTGATCAGCCCCTCGCCCAGCCACAGCACGCGGTCGAAACCAAGGTCGCGCGCCAGCAGCGCTTCGATGTCGGACCGCGACAGGCCGGGATTGCGGTTGGGGTTGAGCAGACATTGCTCGGTCGTCGCGACTAACCCGGTGCCGTCGCCGTCAAGCGCGCCGCCTTCGAGAATCCACTCGCCGGTCTCGACCTCCAGCCCAGCGCTGGCGGCCAATTCCGCGCCTATCTCCATGTCGCCGTCCATCAGATACTTGCCGCCCCAGCCGTTGAAGCCGAAACGCCGCGCCTGCCGGTTCCCCGCCCCGTCCATCATCACCAGCGGCCCGGTATCGCGCAGCCAGATGTCGCCATGGCGGCGCTGTTCCAGTTTCACATTCGCGCCGACCAGCCCCCGCGCCCGCGCCGCATTGGCCTCGTCGCGCACCACCAGCCGGACCTCCTGCCCGCTTTCCGCCACGGCATTGGCGAAGGCAGCAATCTGCTCTTGCGCGTGCCCGAGCACGCCGGGCCACTCATCGGCATCGTGGGGAAAGCCGATCCACAGCCAGTCCTGAGGGTGCCACTCGGGCGGCAGGCGCCAGCTCATTCGCCCTCGGCCAGGCTCTTGTCGCGGATCGCGCGGAATTCGTCGCCGACATACCAGTTCGGCCAGTCCGTGCTCTCCGCCAGCGCGCGGCCGAGCCGGTAATAGATGCGCAGGTCCGCCAGCGCGCCCGACCAGTCCCAGGCGGGATCGTATTCGTCATCCGGAGCGTGATAGCGGTTCTCGGTATAGTCCCTGGAATAGGCCGCGCCTGCCTCGCGTCCGCCTTCGACCAGGTCCTCGCCGCCATCGACATTGAACATCGGCACGCCGCGCTTGGCGAAGCTGAAATGGTCGGAGCGGTAGTAATAGCCTTTCTCCGGCGTCGGGTCCGGGGTCATGTACCGGCCCTCCGCGGCGACCGCGTCCTGCAACGGGCCGTCGAGCTCGGACTTGCCGCCGCCGATGACGGTGATGTCCTTCGCGGGACCTGCCAGCGACAGCGCGTCCATGTTGACGCCGCCGACCGTGCGGGCAAGCGGGAACACCGGGTTGGCGCCGTAATATTCGGAACCGAGCAGCCCCGACTCCTCGGCGGTCACGGCAAGGAAGACCAGGCTGCGGGGTGGCGCTCCGGCGTTGCGATGAGCCTTGGCGAGCGCCACGAGTGCCGCGGTTCCCGTCGCGTTGTCGATCGCGCCGTTGCAGATGTCGTCGCCCGCCTCGTTCGCCTTGCAGCGCCCGAGATGGTCCCAATGCGCGGAATAGAGCACATATTCGTCCGGACGTTCGCTACCGGGCAGCAGGCCGATCACGTTCTTGGAAGCAAAGCGGCGGATATCGTTGGCGAAGGACAGCTTCGCCTTGAGCCCGAGCGGCACCGCCTTGAAACCCTGCTGTTTTGCGACTGCCGAAAGCGCGGCGAAATCCTGCCCTGCCGCCGCGAGAATCCGCTCGGCGACGGGTTTCTGCACCCATCCGTTAGCCATGGTCTGGTCCATGCCGTCGTCCGCGCGTTCGGCATAGGCCTGCGCGCCAGACCAGGAGGATTCGACGACGTTCCAGCCATAGGCGGCAGGGAAGGTGTCATGGACGACAAGGGCAGCAGCAGCGCCCTGTCGCGCGGCTTCCTCGAACTTGTAGGTCCAACGCCCGTAATAGGTCATCGCCCTGCCGCCGAACGGGCCGTCCAGTCCTTCCATCTCGTAATCGGGATCGTTGACCAGGATCACTGCGGTCTTGCCGCGCATGTCGAGCCCGGCATAGTCGTTCCAGCCCTTCTCGGGCGCGACGATGCCATAGCCGACGAACACCAGTTCGCTGTCCGCAAGCGCGATGTCCGGCGTGACGCGGTAGGTCACCGCGACATAATCGCCGCCGAAACCGAAACTGAGGTCTTCCGCCCCGCCGGTTACCGTGAGCGGCGAGAAGTCGCGTCCGGCGATCTCGACGAGCGGCACGTCCTGGAACCAGCTTCCCCCATTGCCGGGCTGGAGACCCGCCTGCGAGAACTGCTCGACCAAATAGGCCAGCGTCTTTTCCTCGCCCACGGTGCCCGGAGCCCGGCCTTCGAACTCGTCGGTCGAAAGCACGCGGGTCACCTCGCGCATGGTCTCGACGGATATCTCCGGAACCTCGCCGCTATCGCCCTGTCCGGCAGCGGGAATCGTCGCGCAGGCGGCAAGCGCGAGACCTGCGAGCAGGGAGAGCGGGCGGAACATCGGGACACCTCACAGAAAGCGGCAGTCAGCCGGCGCGACTGGTGCCAGAGGGGGGCGGCAAGCACAAGGCGGCTTGCCCTGACGCGCGCCGCAAGGCAGTCAGGGCATATGGCATTGGACTGGACAGGAGCGATCGAGCGGGCGCGGGCACATTCGTCCTTCCTGTCGATGGCGATGGAGCGCCAGCCTGAATTGACCGCGATACTGGCCGCAGGCGATGGCGATGCGGCCTTGGCCTATGCCCGCCGCGCAGGCGAAGGCGTGGAGGATACCGGCGTCGCCCTGCGCCGCGAACGCATCGCCATGGCGCTGGCGCTGGGGATCGGAGACCTGGCGGGCGCGTTTCCCCTGGCACGCGTGACCGGCGAGCTGAGCGCGCTCGCCGACCGGGCGATGGATACCGCCATCGCCGATGCCATCCGCCGCCGTGCGCCCGACAGCGAACCAGCGGGCTTCGTCGCCCTTGCGCTCGGCAAGCACGGTGCGCGCGAACTGAATTACAGCTCCGACATCGACCCGATCCTGCTCTACGATCCCGCAACCCTGCCACGGCGCGAGCGCGACGAGCCGGGCGAAGCGGCGCAACGCGTCGCCCGGACCCTCGTCGAAACCCTGTCCCACATCACCGATGAAGGCTATGTCTTCCGCGTCGATCTGCGGCTTCGGCCGGCTTCGGAAGTGAGCCCGCTGGCAATCTCCTTCGACGGAGCCCTCAGCCATTACGAATCCTCGGCGCTGGCCTGGGAGCGCGCCGCCTTCATCCGGGCGCGGGCTTGCGCCGGAGACATTCCCGCCGGCGAGGAATTCCTCGCCGCGATCCGGCCTTTCGTCTGGCGCAAGAGCCTCGATTTCGGGGCGATCGCCGAGGTCGGCCGCCTGACCTCGCAGATCCGCACCCATCACAAGGGTACCGGTGCAGTCGGTCCGGGCTTCGACATCAAGCGCGGCAGGGGCGGCATCCGCGAGGTCGAATTCTATGCCCAGACCCACCAGCTGATCCATGGCGGCCGCAATCCCTCGCTGCGCTGCCAGGGAACCCGCGAGACACTCGATGCGCTCGCTGCCGCCGGCCTCATCGGGGCCGACGACGCGCAGGCGCTCGGCGACAGCTACGACCGGCTGCGCCAGATCGAGCACCGGCTACAGATGGTCAGCGACCAGCAGACACATAGCCTGCCGAAGAATCCGGAAGCGCTCGATTCGGTGGCCCGGCTGGATGGCCTGGCCGATGGCGCGGCGCTTCTCGCCGAGCTTGCGGAAATTACCGAAACTGTCGGCCAGCGCTACGACCGGCTTCTGGACGAAACTTCCGGGACGGGCAGTACGGATGCCGCACCAGCAAGCCAGGGCACGCTCGAAGACGAGTTGGCTCAAGCCGGATTTGCCGATCCTGAAGCAACGGCGGAACGCATCGCGAGCTGGCAGGACGGCCGCATGCGGACTCTGCGCAGCGACGCCGCTCGATCCGCCTTCGAGGCGATCCGGCCCGAGCTGCTGGCGGCGCTGGCGGCCGCGCCGGAGCCCGAACGCGCGCTGCTGCGCTGGGAACAGCTGCTCAACGGCCTGCCCAGCGCGATCAACCTGTTCCGCCTGCTCGATGCCTGGCCCGCGCTGCTCGACCTGCTGGCCCGGATCCTGGCGCTGGCGCCGCCGCTGGCGGACGAACTCACGCGCCGGGCGGACCTGCTCGATCCCCTGATCGACCAGAGCGCGCTTGAACTTCCAGGCAGCGTCGAAAGCCTCGTTGCGAGCCTCGCGAAATTCGAGCCGGACGCCGACTACGAACAGGTTCTCGATTCGATCCGCCGCCGCGTCGGAGAGCTGCGTTTTGCGCTCGGCGTCCAGCTGATCGACGGTGTCAACGACCCGATCGACGTCGCCCGGGGCCTCTCGCGCGTCGCCGAGGCGGCAGTCGCCGTGCTGAGCGATGCAACGCTGGAGGAATTCGAGAAGGTGCACGGCAAGGTGCCAGACAGCGAATTCGCGATCCTGGGCCTCGGCCGCGCCGGCGGCGGCGTGCTCACCCACGCTTCCGATCTCGACCTCGTCTACCTGTTCAGCGGCGACCATGCGGCGGTATCGGACGGCGGGCGTCCCCTGGGTGCGACTGGCTACTACAACCGGTTGTGCCAGCGCGTCACCGCCGCGCTCAGCGTCCCGACCGCAGAGGGCGCGCTGTATGAGATCGACACAAGGCTGAGGCCGTCGGGAGAGCAGGGCCCGCCTGCTGCAAGCTTCGACAGCTTCCGGCGCTACCAGGAGGAGCAGGCCTGGACCTGGGAACACATGGCGCTGACCCGGGCCCGCGTGCTGTTCGGCAGCCCCGCCACCCGCGAGGCGCTCTACGCCATTCTCGCCGAAATCCTGACGATGAAGCGCGACCCGGCCAAGCTCCGGGCTGACCTGCTGGAGATGCGGGCGACCATGGCGGGCCACAAACCGCCCAAGGGCCCGCTCGACATCAAACTGGCGCGCGGCGGGCTCGTCGATCTCGAATTCCTGGTGCAATATTACCAGCTGCGCGATGGCACCGCCCTGACGCCCGATCTTGGCGAGGCCGTACGCATCCTGGACGGCTCAGTAGCATTCGATGCTAGTCTGGCCGAGGCTCATGACGACATGACACGGTTCCTGATTTCAGCCCGGCTGCTGGCGCCGGATTCGCAGATTACCCTGCCGGCGGCCCGCGAGGCCCTTGCCAAGGCGTGCCGTTGTGGCGATTGGGACGAGGTCCTGTCGAGGCTCGATACAGCGAAGCGCAAGGTTGCGCTCGCCTGGCAGAGAGCCTTCGACGAAACACTGGAGGTCACGACATGAGCAAGAACCCCGGCGTCGGCGACGCCATGCCCGATATCGCCATGGAAACCACGGACGGCGACACCGTCAAGCCGTCGGACTTCGCCGGCAAGAAGCTGGTTCTGTTCTTCTACCCCAAGGACAGCACGCCAGGCTGCACCACCGAAAACAAGGATTTCAGCGCGCTCAAGCCCCAGTTCGACAAGGCCGGCGTGTCTCTGCTCGGCGTCAGCAAGGATTCGCCCAAGCGGCATCTGAACTTCATCGAAAAGCAGGGCCTGACCGCACCGCTCGCGAGCGATGCCGAGGAGAACGGGCTCTCGGACGCGCTCGGCATCTGGACCGAGAAGAAGAACTACGGCCGCACCTATATGGGCATGGTGCGCACCACCTATCTCGTCGGCGCCGACGGCAAGATCGCCCAGGTCTGGGACAAGGTGAAGGTGAAAGGCCACGCCGAGGCCGTGCTGGAGGCGGCAAAGGCGCTTTGAGCCTGCCCTCGGCAGGCGAGGCGATCAGGGCAGCCCTGCTCGCGTCCGAACCGCGCGGCAAGGTCATGGCCACGCGCGCGCTCGCCCGGGACTGGCGGATGGGGCGGCTGGCATTCCGTTTCGATGCGCCGATGCCGGACGAGCCGGGCAGGCCGGACCGTCCGGAGCTGCTGGCCCCCAGCCAGATGCCCAAGCGCGGGCGCGGCCAATCGCTGCGCGGCCGCACCGCGCTGTTCCATGCGCTGGCTCACATCGAATTCGCCGCGATCGACCTTGCACTGGACATGGCGGGCCGATTCGGAGGCGAAATGGGACCCCGATTCGTTGGCGATTTCCTGTCTGTCGCGGCGGACGAGGCCATTCATTTCGCCTTGCTCGACAGGCATCTGAAGTCGCTCGGCAGCCACTACGGCGCCTTGCCGGCCCATGGCGGGTTGCTCGATGCAGCGCGCGAAACGCGTCATGACGTCGCCGCGCGCCTTGCGATTGTGCCGATGGTGCTTGAAGCACGGGGCCTCGACGTGACGCCAGCGACGATCGAAAGGGCTCGCGCGGCCGGCGACAAGGCTGGCGAAAGGATCCTCAAACGAATCCTTGACGACGAAATCCGGCACGTACGGATCGGCACAAGCCATTTCGAAACGCTTTGCCGCCGACAAGGCGATGAACCGCAGGCTGTGTGGAAAACACTGGTGAACCGACACTTCCGGGGAAGCGTTAGGCCTCCATTCAACGACTCGGCGCGCCAATCAGCCGGTCTGTCGCGCGGATATTACGGGGCTCTTGCAGATTAACCTTGTCTTAAATTACTGGCCTTCACGCGGTTCGAGCGGAAGTCATCCGATTGCTCCGCGAACATCAGGCTGGTGGCATCCACTGGACGCATCACCGGTAGGCTGGCCGAAGGTCCCGAGGGGGTTGGGGGCCAAAGAGCAAGGTAGACTGAGTGGTCGTTTTCAATACTTTTGCCCGCATTCGTGCGATGATCGGCGTGCTCGCCGCTTCGCTGATGCTGGCCGCTGCCGGTCCGGCCTTCGCCAATTCAAGCGCTAGTGTCGACATTGCCGCCCCGCTGCGGGCAGCCCAGGCAGCCCGGCAATCGGTTGCAGGCTCCGAGGACGAACAGTTCGCAAAGGCATTCGGGGGCTGGCTGGCATATGAAAAGGCGAGCTCCAACAATCTCGCCGCTGTTTCGAATGTTGCCAATCCCGGCCGGTTCGGCTCTTCCGTTTCCATTCCCTCGCGCATGCCTGTCGAAGGCGTGAAGCTGACGAGCAGCTTCGGGATGCGCACCCACCCGGTTCTCGGCGGTCGCCGTTCGCACAAGGGCATCGATCTTGCCGGACCTACCGGAACGCCCGTCCTTGCCGCCGCTGACGGCATCATCAGCCGGGCCGACTGGTTCTCCTCCTACGGACTGTACATATCCATCGA
>CAYPFE010000105.1:0-8801 GCA_964409895.1 uncultured Novosphingobium sp. | reverse complement strand
CCAGTCCTGCGTCATGCGCGCCAAGGCGTCGTAAATCGCGGAATCGCCGTGCGGGTGATAGTTGCCCATCACGTCGCCGACGATCTTGGCCGATTTGCGGTAGGGCCGGCCGGCGACGAAGCCGCCTTCCTGGCTCGCAAACAGGATTCGCCGGTGAACAGGCTTCAGTCCGTCGCGCACGTCTGGCAGGGCGCGGCTGACGATCACGCTCATCGCGTAATCGAGATAGCTGGCCTTCATCTCGTCGACGAGGTCGACTCGCGTGTATTCGCTGCCGGGACCGGGGGTTTCGATGATTTCGGAGTCGTCGCTCACGCGTCAGATTCATTCATTGTTGCGGATTTCATTGTCTGTCAGGCCCTAGGACAAGCCACCTGCGAATGCCACCCAAAGCGCGGATCACGCCCTTGTGGGCCAATGGTTTTCCACAATGCCACACCATTCGGATGATTTGCGCCGAAATGTATTCAATCGCGGTTCAGTGGCGGGTTGTTAAACAGCGGACTGTTGCCAAGGTGAAAATTCATGTCCACTAGCGTTGGCAGGGTATTGGAGGCGGCGTTAACCGCGATTGATAAACGGGCCGCGCGATCTAAGGAGAAAACTGAGATGAACCGAACCGGCATGTCCGCGTACGGAGCACTTATCACCCGTTCGGCGCTGGGTCTCGCACTCGCGCTTGGAGTGGTTTCGAGCGCAGCTTTGGTGTCGAGCCCGGTGCTCGCTGCCAAGAAGAAGAAGAAGCAGGACGAAGGGCCGCAGCTGAAACTGAGCCCCGCTTTCCAGAAGGCGATCGTCAATGCAGACGCAGCAGTGCGAAAGAATGATTTTGAAACTGCAAGGACGGCAATGGCAGAGGCCAAGCAGGCGATAGAATCCAACGATGATCGCTATCAGTATCACGCGATTGAGCTCAATCTCGGGCTTGGGTTGAAGGACCAGGACCAGCAATTCAGAGCTATTCGCGGAATGGTTGATACGGGTTTGGTCCCGGATGCCCAGATTGGCCAGCTTAGCGCTTTCGCGGCCAGTGATGCCTATGACAAAAAAGAATATGACGCGGCGATTGGCTATGCTCGCAAGGCAGAGGCGGTGGGTTACAAGCCGGAGCAGATTTACCCGATCATAGCCCAGTCCTTGTGGGGCAAGGCTGGCAGGGGCAATCTTTCCGAGGAGCCCGCTCGATCCCTGGTTATTGAGGGCCTCACAACCTTCAAGCGCGGGATCGACGCGATGACCGCAGCCGGTCAGACCGTTCCTGCCCAATGGTACCAGGTGGCCATCGGCAAGGCCGATGCCGCTGGTCTGCCGCAGCTAAGGGATTGGGCGCAATGGGCATTCGATGCCGAACCCAGCGGTGAAAACCTCCGGACCATCCTGAGGGTGTTCCAACGTGACAACCCGACGATGTCTAACCGCGAGAATCTGGATCTGTTGCGGCTGATGTACTGGTCTGGCGGTCTGGTGCTGGCAGCGGACTACTCTGAGTATGCAGAGATGGCCGGAAAGAGCGGGGTTTACGGCGAAGTCAAATCCGTAATCGACGAAGGCAAGAGCAGCGGCATCGTCTATGGAGGCGGCGGCGGTGATTATTACACCACCGCTTCCGAGCAGATTGCGGGAGACAAGGCGTCTCTGCCCTCCGCCGAAGCCGATGCTATAAAGGCAGCGACGGGTAAGATCGCCGCGGCAACCGGTGCAGCCTATATAGGCTATGCAGATTACGCGAAAGCTATCGCGATGTATCAATTGGCGCTGCAAAAAGGCGGAGTTGATTCCGACGAGGTCAACACGCATATCGGCATTGCCCGGGCGAAAAGCGGCGATTCGGCGGGAGCCCTGGAGGCATTCGGCAAGGTCCAGGGACCTATTCGCGGAAAGCTTGCGAAATTTTGGGCTGATTACGTCAAACGCCGGAACGCGTCGAATGCGGCTGCTGCACCGGCCACGGCGTCCAGCGCGCAATAGATTGCATCAGTCGCGATATTGAAGCGAAAGGGCGGCGGGAAACTGCCGCCCTTTTCCGTTCAGCCGGCGGGCTGGAACTCCCCGGTTACTTCGTCCATCAGGTGTAGAACGCCATCGGCGATAGCGAAGAATGCGCCGCGCAAGCGTAATCTGCCGTCGCCGGTCTTTCGCCTGATGCAGGGAAACGTCATCAGGTTCCGAAGGCTGACGCGCACCGCGGCCATCTCCATCTCCCGCTCTGCCTCACGGCCTTCGGTTCCGAACTTCTGAGCCACCGGTTCGCGAGCCTCGTCCAGCATTCCGATCCAGTCTGCAATGAAACCGCCTTCGCCTGGTTCGGTCCCGTGCATCGATTGGGTGAGCGCGGCCTTGCAGCCGCCGCACATGCCATGGCCCATGACCATGATCTCCTTGACCTGCAAGACCTGCACAGCGAATTCCAGCGCCGCCGAGACACCATGATGGCCCGGAGAGGTCTCGAATGGGGGCACCAGCGCGGCGACATTGCGCAACACGAAAATTTCCCCGGGCGCGACATCGAAGATCTGTGACGGATCGACCCTGCTGTCCGAGCAGGCGATGATCATGGTTTCGGGCTGCTGACCTTCCCGAAGGCTCCTCCAGCGATCACGGTGTGGAGTCCATCCTGTGTCTCGAAACCGACGGTAGCCGTCGATCAGGCGTCTGAGTTCGGGTGTCGAGTCGTTTGTCATTCGAGCCCCATGGCGAGAGACATTGCCTCTGGCAAGCCATGAAACATGCGCCTATCTGACCCCGATGACCGATTTGTCCGCAGCACCTGTGCCCCAGCGCAGCCGCAAACCCGACTGGATACGCGTGCGAGCGCCGACTTCGCCGGAGTTCGGCGAAACTCGCAAACTTATGCGCGAACTCAACCTCAATACGGTGTGCGAAGAGGCCGCTTGCCCCAATATCGGCGAGTGCTGGAAGCAGAAGCATGCCACTGTAATGATCCTCGGCGATACATGCACACGGGCCTGTGCTTTCTGCAACGTCAAGACTGGGATGCCTGGCGCCGTCGATACCGACGAACCGGAGCATGTGGCCGAAGCCGCAGCCCGGCTCGGGCTGGAGCACATCGTCATCACCTCGGTCGACCGCGACGACCTGGCGGATGGCGGGGCAGGGCAGTTCGTAAAAGTCATCGAGGCGCTGCGACACAATGCCCCGGAAACGACGATCGAAATCCTGACGCCCGATTTCCGAGGTCGGATGGAAGCCGCCGTCGAAGCGATCGTCGCGGCCGGTCCGGATGTCTACAACCACAATCTGGAAACGGTGCCGCGTCTTTACCCGACGATCCGTCCCGGGGCGCGCTATTACGCGTCGCTGAAGCTGCTCGACAGGGTAAAGCAGCACGATCCAGCGATATTCACGAAGTCCGGCATCATGCTCGGGCTCGGTGAGGAGCGGCTCGAAGTTCACCAGGTGATGGACGACATGCGCTGCGCCGGTATCGATTTCCTGACGATGGGCCAGTATTTGCGGCCGACGCCGAAGCATGCGGAGGTGGCCGAATATATCCACCCCCAGGCCTTCGACGCCTATGGCGCGATCGCGAGAGCGAAAGGCTTCCTGCAGGTGGCGTCCTCGCCGCTGACACGCTCCAGCTATCACGCTGGCGACGATTTCAGGCAGATGCGTGAAGCTCGCGAGACTAAGCTGGCAGGCGCGAAGCAGAACGGCTGATGCCAGGCATCCACGAAACTCGCATCCTGCCCTACAGTGCCGAGAGGATGTTCGATCTTGTGGCCGACGTCGGCAGCTATGGGGAATTTCTACCCTGGGTAGTCGCCACTCGCGTGAAGTCCGACGACGAAGCGGAGATGGTCGCCGACATGCTGGTCGGCTTCAAGTCGTTACGCGAAAAGTTCACATCGCGGGTGGAGAAGCGCCGTCCCGAGGAAATCAGGGTCCATTATATCGATGGGCCCCTGCGTGACTTAGACAACCGGTGGTTCTTTCGGCCGCTGGGCGACGAGCAATGCGAAATCGACTTCTCGGTCGATTTCACATTTCGCAATCCATTGTTCGAAAAGCTTGCAGGGCAATATTTCGACCGGGCATTCCGAAAAATGGTGTCTGCTTTCGAAGATCGGGCCGCGCAACTACACGGCGTAACGATCTAGGGCAGGAGCAGCTCGAGCGCCGTCAGCACGGCCTTGTGTCGGATTTGCGATCGATTGCCGCCTTCGAGCAGTTTCTCTTCCGCGCTCACCTCGTCCGCGCCTCGCCGTGCGCAGGCAAATACGACGGTTCCCACCGGCTTGAGATCGGTACCGCCGTCCGGCCCGGCAATCCCGCTAATAGACACGGCAACGTCTGCCCGGCTGTGCTTGAGGGCCCCCTGGGCCATCGCCCAGGCGGTGGCGACGGAAACAGCGCCGAAGGCCTCGATAATGTCCGGCTGGACGTCAAGATCCTCCATCTTCGCTTCATTCGAATAGGTCACGAAACCCCGTTCGAGGACTGCGGATGAGCCCGGCACTTCGGTGAGGGCTGCGCAGACCAGGCCTCCGGTGCAGCTCTCCGCCAGTGCGATTTTCCTGCCGCAAGCGGAGTTTTCATCCACCACACGCCTTGCCAGGGCAATGATATCATCTGGCAGCAGAAATTCGCTCATGATGGTTCCGGACAGATCGTCAGTTTTCCAATGGGGGACTTGGCCTTGCCATCATTATTCGGCTTGCCCGCAAGGCTGACGATCAGACTGATAATCTCCGCAGTGTTTTCGGGCGGGAGCGGCGCGAGCAAGCGGGTGAACTCATCGATAGTGCCGCATTTGTCAGTCGGTATTTCCTGGCTCACCAGGCCTTCGAAGGTGATGTCGAGCATGTCCTGCAGGGCATCGTCGGGCAGCATTTTCAGCAGGTCATTCGCCTTGCCATTGGTCTCGCCGCTGATCTTGAGAAATGCTGCCTTTGCGACAGGCCAGCTATCGGCCTTACGTGCTTCATAGCGTTCCACCACCTTGCTACCGCTGGTGGCCAGATAGTCACCGTCATCGAGATAGGGCTGGCAACGTTCGATCGCGCCTTCCATCACACTCGGTAGCACGAAGGATGCCAGTCCGGAAAATTCTTGGCGCGTCAGGCAGGGGGCCTCTGCTGCATTGGCCAGACCAGGCAGCGTGACAAGCAAGGCGGTGGCTATAAGGGTGGGAATACGCATAGGATTACGGCCCTCATTTACGGACTAGGCTGACAACGGCTTGCGCGGCAATTCCTTCGCCGCGGCCGGTGAAGCCCAGCCCTTCGGTGGTAGTCGCCTTGACACTCAAGGCGGCGATGTCAACGCACAGTATCTCGGCAAGCCGCATTAACATGGCCTGACGGTGAGGCGCTATTTTCGGCGCCTCGCAGATTATCGTGATGTCGGCATTAGCGATGGCATAACCGGCCTCGACGGCAAGGCCAGCAGCATGGGCCAGGAACTGCGAAGAGGCAGCGCTACGCCACTTTGGATCGCCGGGTGGGAAATGCTGCCCGATATCGCCTGCGCCGATGGCTCCCAGCAGCGCATCGACCAGCGCATGGATTGCAACATCGGCATCACTATGACCGGCGAGACCATGGCTGTGCTCGATTCTGACGCCGCACAGCCAAAGTTCTTCGCATTCGATGAGCCGATGGACATCGTAACCCGTGCCAACCCTGATCGTAGGAAGCGTGTCTTCGAAATCCTCAGCGTAAGTCAGCTTGCGAAGCGCCTCGTCGCCCTGGACCAGGCAAACCCCGATGCCTGCCTTCCGGGCGACTTGTGCATCGTCGCCTGCATCGGCTTTACCCTGCCAATCGCGATGAGCCTTGAGAATCGAATCGAAGTGGAAGGCTTGTGGCGTCTGAACCCTGCGCAACGTCTCGCGGTTTGCGGGTCCGCCCATTGAACCTGCATCCTCGTGAAGCAGGCTGTCGACTACCGGCAACACGGGAACCGCGGCTGCATGGTTGTCCAAGGCCTCCAGAAGTGATTCGATGACTTTGGCCGGAATGACGGGCCGTGCCGCGTCATGGATCAGCACTTTCGTCGGCGCATCGTCCTTCAGTGCCGCAAGGCCGTTCGCGACTGATTGCTGGCGCGTGGCTCCTCCCGTGACAAGCCTGACTCCGTCCAGGCCGCCAAGTGCCGCATTGGCAAGTTCTCCACAATCAGCGGGGACGACAATAACAATCGGAGCGACGCCGGAAGCTGTCAGCGCCTCCACCGAATGTCGGACCAGCGGTTTTCCCCGCCACTGTGCGAACTGCTTGGGAACCTTCTGGCCCGCACGCATTCCCTGTCCGGCAGCGACGATGATCGCGGCGGCGGGAGGCGAGGGGGAAGGCGCGGACATGTCGCAAGGCGGGTAACCGCTTGCCGTTTCGAGGGCAATCCACTATGGGCTGCCTGTTTTTTAGGCAGACCCCCTGAACATGGAAGCCCACCCGACCCCTCCTCCGCTCAAGCCAATCGAAATCGGCCCGGTAAAAATCACTTGCCCGGTGATTCTCGCGCCAATGACGGGCGTCAGCGATTTGCCGTTTCGCAGGCTGGTCCGCCGCTTCGGTTCGGGCCTGAACGTGACCGAGATGATCGCCAGTCCGGCAGCGATCCGTGAGACTCGCACATCGATCCAGAAACAGGCTTGGGATCCGATAGAGGATCCGGTCTCGATGCAGCTCGTCGGTTGCGTGCCCGAACAGATGGCCGAGGCCGCTAAGCTGAGCGAAGACCGGGGTGCGGCGATCATCGATATCAATATGGGGTGCCCCGTCCGCAAGGTGACCAATGGCGACGCGGGATCGGCCCTCATGCGTGAACCGGGTCTTGCAGCAAGGCTGATCGAGGCGACAGTCAAGGCCGTATCGGTACCAGTGACGGTCAAGATGCGCATGGGCTGGTGTCACGATAGTCTCAACGCCCCGGAACTGGCCCGCATCGCCGAGGATCTGGGCGCCAAGATGATCACCGTACACGGCCGTACCCGCAACCAGATGTACAAGGGCGATGCCGACTGGGCATTCGTGCACAGGGTCAAGGACGCAGTGACCTTGCCCGTCATCGTCAACGGCGACATTTGCTCCATCTCCGATGCGGCCAGCGCGCTCGAGCTGTCTGGCGCAGACGGGCTGATGATCGGGCGCGGTGCTTACGGGCGGCCCTGGCTGCTGAACCAGGTGATGCACTGGTGGCGAAATGGCACGGCACTTGCGGAGCCCGATATCGACATCCAGTTCGACGTGCTGATCGAGCATTACCATGCGATGCTCGGACACTATGGGCGCGATGTCGGGGTGAAGATGGCTCGCAAACACCTTGGCTGGTACACCAAGGGCAAGCCGGGATCGGCGGAATTCCGCAACCGCGTCAACATCATCGATGACGCGGACGACGTGATTGAAGCGCTTGGCGAGTTCTATGGGCCGATGCTCAAGCGGCAGGCCGCATGAACTTCTCCGGGCAGCAGCTGTTGCCTGATGCGCAACGTTTGCTGGCAAGCTTGCCACAAGCAGTATTGCTGCTTGAGCCGGGGCTTCGGATAGCGATGGCCAATCCGGCAGCGGAGCAATTCCTGGGTCAAAGCCTGCGACGCCTTTCCGGCCGCGACTTGGGCGATGCCCTGCAGTTCGCGGATGTGCGCTTCCCGGGCTTGTTTTCCGGCGGTGAAACCCCAGTATCAGCGCGTGACATCGTTGTGACGGTGAAGGGGCGGGGTGCCCGCAGAATCGATCTTACCATGACACCCGTTGTCGAAAATCCGGGTTGGCAATTGCTGACGATACACGATGTCACAGCCAGCGAGCTTCTTGGAGACGCGCCGGGCTCTGCCGATGTTACCGCCTTGCGCGGGCCAGAGATCATGGCTCACGAAATCAAGAACCCTCTCGCCGGAATTCGAGGTGCGGCGCAACTGCTGGGCCGCAAATTATCGGATTGTCAAAAACCCTTGACCGACCTCATCACTTCCGAAGTCGACCGCATCGCGACATTGATCGACGAGATGCAGAAGCTCAGCCGCAAAACGGCAGCTCCGGTCACTGGCTGCAATCTTCATGAAGTCATTAGACGGGCGATCGCGGTGATAGAGGCCGCGAATACCCCGGCGACCAATTCGATCCGGATAGTCGAGGAATTCGATCCCTCGCTACCGTCCGTACTCGGCAATGCCGATGCGCTGGTTCAGATCCTTATCAATCTGCTCGCGAACGCTCGCGAAGCTTGCGAGGGCATCTACGAACCGCAGATTGCAGTCCGCACCCGCTTTGCAAGCGGCTTGCAGCTGCATAATGTCGATGGCTCGGCCCCCGTGCGTTTGCCGATCGAGCTTCGAGTCAGTGATAATGGTCCTGGCGTCAGTCCCGACTTGCGTGAGCATGTCTTCGAGCCATTTGTGACATCGAAGCACTCCGGGCAGGGCCTGGGGCTGGCCCTGGTGCATAAGCTCGTCAGGGACATGAACGGCAGGATCACCTATGAGCGAGACGAGGAACGCGGGCTTACTCATTTCCGGGTTCATCTGCCCCGGTTCGGCGGAGAGGAGATTGCGCCGTGAGTGTTTTGCTGGTCGAGGATGACGCCTCGATCGCCATCGTCATAACCGCTGCACTCGAAGCCGAGGGATTTTCGGTCACACATTGCACGACGATTGCGGAACGCGACGCCCTGCTGGCGGAACGCGATTACTCGGCACTCGTTACCGATGTGATCTTGCCCGATGGCGACGGCATCGAAACCCTCGAGGGGTTGCGATTGGACCGGCCCGAAATGCCGATAATCATCCTGTCTGCACAGAATACACTGGATACCGCGGTCAGGGCGAGCGGAACGGGAGC
>CAYPFE010000104.1:0-8832 GCA_964409895.1 uncultured Novosphingobium sp. | reverse complement strand
GGCGATGCCGGCGCTGGAGGAATTGCTGGGGCTTTATGAAGCGCACGTGGCGGGATAAAGCGCTCGCACTAAGTCCGTAGCCGTTTCAGCAGGAATTCAGCGGGTCACCCAGTTCGACCTTCACCTTCGAGATCGATCCGGCTGACGTGGCGGTTGGATAGTCAGTAGAGACAGGCACGCCAGTGTCGCGGCCGATATCCAGGGTCTCGCCGATACCCGCTGTCCCCAAAATGGTTTGGCCGATACTCCCTCCGCCAATCCGTTTCCCGTTCGAACAGATCGTGAGAGTGCCGCCGGCGTATCGGCCGGCACCCCTTTCAAAATGGAAAGAGACGGTGGAGCGCCCCGGTCCGACAGGTTCTTCGGCGGAAACCCTGAACGTATGGCGGGGAAGGTGCGAGAAAGCTTCGACGACTGTTGGCCTGCCGTTTTCCAGATAGAACACCCACCCGCCGAACCGGCTGCCGGTGGCGAGAATAATACCTGTTTCGTTCCTGTCCTGCAATTGCAGCTCGGCAGTTAGGGAGAAAGAACTCCTGCCCAATTGCGGTGCGGCTGCCTGGGGAACACTGATCCCTGGCGCCCAATAGATGAACTCGGATCGGCCTTCGTTAGGGCTGAAGCCGCGAGGATGCGGACGGGCAGCGTGGGGGCGCGGATCGATCGGATAGACGGAATTCCTGCGTGCCTCGGCATCCCAGATGTCAGCCAGCTCTGCCAGCCGCTCGGGGTACTTTGGCGCCAGGTTGATCGCCTGGCTAAAATCCTCGCGCAGGTCGTACAGTTCTTTCCATTGCGGCATCGCCGTATTGGATAGATCGCGATCCCACGGCATCCGCAAGGGCGAAGTGCTGGCCAGCCAGCCATCGTGATAGATCGACCTGTCCCCGCCGATCTCGAAATACTGTGTGCGTCGTCCTTCGACCTGCGGGTTCGCAAAGCTGGGTACCAGGCTCACGCCGTCGAGCCGCTGCTGGATGACCCCATCCACTTCTTCGGGCGGCGGAATTTGAGCGGCTTCAAGAACGGTCGGGAGGATGTCGACGACATGGCTGAAAGTCTGACGCGTCTGGCCTTGCGCCTGGATCGTGTCCGGCCATGAAACAACCATGCCGTTGCGCGTCGCTCCAAGATGGGAAGCCTGGTGCTTGAACCATGGAAACGGTGTGTTGAGTGCATAGCTCCAGCCGACCGAAGCTACTTCGTAGCTTTCCGGTCCTCCAGCCAGATCCAACCGCGCGGCAAACTCGGCTTCTTCCTGCTCAATTCGGTTGGTAATTGCGCCAAGGCCGTTCTCGGCGGGTAATGGGCCATTCTGGGCCGTGGCCCCGTTATCCCCCTGAATGAAGATGATCAGGGTGTTGTCGATGTCACCGATGCGTTCGAGCTCATCGAGTATGCGGCCGAACTGCTCGTCGAAATAGGTCAGTGACGCAGCATAGACTTCCATGTAGCGGGAATTGACCCGGCGCATCTCGGGGCTCAGCGAATCCCAGCTTGGCACCTCGTCCGGCCTGCCGGTCAGCCGCGAACCTTGCGGTATGATCCCAAGACTGGTCTGGCGGCGGAACGTGTCTTCGCGAAGCTCGTCCCAGCCGGCATCGAACTTTCCTGCAATGGATGCGATCGTGTCGGGCGGGGCATGGTGGGGCGAATGGCCTGTTCCCGTCGCGTAATAGATCAGAAACGGCCTGTCGGGGGTCGCCGCCTGCTGCGTGTGGAGCCAGCGCAAGGCATCGTCGGTCAGCCTCTTGTCCAGCAGCTCGCTGCCGTCTTGCGGTTCCTCTGCCAGGCTTGTCCCGCGATAAAGCCGAGGTTGCCACTGGTGCACCTCGCCACCGATGAATCCATAGAAATAGTCAAAGCCAAGGCCCGTGGGCCATTGCGTGAATGGACCGCTGCCGGCGAGCTGTATGGGTGGCACATTGTGGTGCTTGCCGAAGAACGCCGTGCTGTAGCCGTTTTCACCGAGGATTCGACCGAGCGTCGCAGCACTCCTCGGGATCACGCCGTCATAACCGGGGAAACCGGTCGGGGCATCGACCAGTTCGCCGGTGCCAACGGCATGGTGATTCCTCCCGGTCAGCAGCGCTGCCCTGGTGGGCGAACAGACACCCGCTGTGTGAAAACGCGTATAACGAAGGCCGCTTTCTGCAAGGCGATCCAGGTTGGGGGTGGGTATCGGGCCGCCAAATGCGCTGCTCGCACCGAAGCCGACATCGTCGGTCATGACGATCAGGACATTGGGTGCCCCCTCGGGAGCACGGATGGGCCTGCCATCGTCGGGCTGTGATTTTTCGGGGTCTTCATCAATGACGCCTGCAAACGGCTTTTCGGATATGGGGAGGCTGGTCCGGTCGAGCTCCGTTGGAGCTGCCAATATGGCTGAGGGCTGGAGGGCAAGTGCTGCTGCAGTTGCAGTGGTCAGCAAGCGGGCAAATGTCGTTCGTGTGTGTCTCATCAATAATGCTTCAGCTCCGGAAAACGCTCATAAAAGCGCTGGTATGAGGGCCAGCGCTGCGGCATCGAACCCTTGCCGTCGGTGAGTTCCATCGCGTCGGATGGGGCGAGGTCCATCGGGTTCTGGCCGAGTTCGGCTCCATAGAACAGCAGGTGGTGGCGGCTTTCGAACAGCCAGTTGCCTCCCACCCGGCGGTATTCGTCGAGATAGCAGATCTGCTGGATCAACCACTTGCCGTCCCATTCCGCCTCGCAGCGGCAATAGACGGTGCCGGTGGCGTGGTCTGCGTCCTCAGGGTCTTCCTCGACGAGATGGGTGCCGACATTGAGGATCGTCACCGGGCTGCCCTTGAAGCTGTTGGTCATACGCGCGACCAGTTCGTCCCGGTCGAGCGTGACCTCGCCCAGCCGGGTCGGCGTGACGAACAGGTCCGCCATCGCCTCGGGGTTCTTCGAATCGGCAGCTATCGCATAGCGGCAGGCGAGCTGCCGGATCTCGACGACATCGGCAGCCCATTCGAGCCTGCGGTTGCGCTCCATCGGCTCAGCCTGCCACCGAAGCGATCGGCTTGGTCTGCGACAGCGAGGTGCCGAAGGTGTGGAAGCCCGTCGCATGCAGTCCGCCAAGGCCGCCGCAAACGAACACCAGCATGTCCTTGGGCTCGGGCGTCAGATAGACGCGGCCGTCAGAGCGGATGCGCTCCTGCTTTTCGAGCTCGTCGCGGTGGTTCGCCTGGAACAGCGAGGCATCGAGGCTGCCGTGTTTCCACAGGCATTCCTGAACGTCGGCGATGTCCGGCATCTCCTTGCCGATGATCTCGGCCCAGATCGGATTAATCGCGATCATCATTTCGGCGAAGGGCACCAACCCGGAAAAGGCGTTGCAGCCCGGGTAAGCCATCGACCGGGCGGTCATCTCGAGGAAGTCCTCGGCCGTGTGCGAGGTCGAATCGATGACGTTGATCGTGCCCATGGTGCCGAAGGACGTGACGGTGTTGCCCGACACGCCCCGGCGCTCTCCAAGCGGCGCCCAGGGCGATTTCTCCTCCCATTCGCCGGTGACGATGCCGGCGATACGGCCCGGGTTGCCGAACGTCGTCTGGCAGGTGGTGCCGGGCACCTGGCCCGCGACATTGCGCATGATCAGCCTGATCGCCCGGCCCATGGCAGCGGCCTTGTTCGCCTCCCCGCCAAGGCAGCCGTAGGAGAAGGGGATGCCGAGTTCATGGCGCACCGGCCCGTTGACGACGAACATCGGATAGACCGGCGCGGTCGTCGCGTTGACGCCGTAGAGTTCGAAATCGGGATCGGCGATGGAAGCGATCGCGGCGATGATCAGTTCCAGCGATTCCGCCGGAGCCCCCGCCATGACCGCATTGATGACGATCTTCTCGACGGTGCATTCCGACATGTCGGGCATGCGGGCGATGACCTCGTCGGGATAGCGATTGTTCGCCGCAAGGAAGGCGCGCACCCGTCCCTCGGTCGGCGGCACCAGCGGCAGCCCGTCGCCCCAGCCTTTCTCAAGGGCAAAGTCATTGAAGCTCTCGATGTCGAGTTCGGCCTCGTGGCGCTTGCTGGCCAGCCAGTCGACTTCGCATCCTTCAGGGCCGCAATCGCGGCTGACGAGCGTCTGTGGAACCGGGGCGGGCTTGTCGGCGCTGGGGCGGATCAGATCGATGCTCATTCGGCCGCCTCCGCGACGTCGAGCACGGCACCCATCGTTTCCAGCATCGGCCCAAAATGCGCTTCACCTATCGGCAGCACTTCCTCGCGGCGGTTTTCGTTGAGCGGATAGGGAAGGACGTGGACGCGCAGGCCCGACCGGCCGCCGCGCGCCGCGATCTCATGCGCGAAAGTCTCGAAATTGGCGGTAGCCACCGCCACCGTCGGCAAGCCGGCATTGGCAGCGGTGATCGAGTCACGCACCGTCCAGCCGGTGCAGGAGCCGCAATTGGCGAGGCCTACGACAGCAACGTCGATAGAGTCGAGGAATGCTGCATACTCGCGCTCGCAGCGGTCGCCCTCGTCGCCGGAGCGGCCGGCCGAGCGCCAGAAGCTGACCTGTGCACCGGCCTCACGGAACTTTTCCGCCCATTGTTCGGAGATCCAGTCCCATGCCCGCCACATCCGGTCGAGCCGGAAGCCGATATGCTTGCCTGCCAGAAGGCCCGCATCCGGGCCGGGGCTGGCGTTATCGTCTTCCCGGTTGGCGGTGGGGTCCAGTACGTATCCTGTGCTCATGTCTCATCCTCGCCGTTTGGCACGCCGGCAGACTATATCCAAATGCGGTTCGATGCCATGGTATTGCGGTTCACGTGTTGAGAGCGTTGATCGCAACGTGCACGCGCCGCTCGACCTCCTCACGCGGCAGACCAGGCGGAATTGGCTCACCGACGGCCAGAGTGATCGTGCCCGGCTGTTTCCAGCGGCGATGATAGAGCCGGCCGCTGTCGACCGCTATCGGCACGACCGGCAGGCCCAGCACCTTGTAAAGCGCTGCAAAGCCGGCCTGCAGCTGCGGCGCCTTGCCGTGCGGCACCCGGGTGCCTTCGGGGAAGATCACGAACACGCGGCCGGTTCCCAATTGCGCCTTCGCAGCAGACAGCATCGACCGCAACGCCTTCGCACCGGCAGACCGCTCGACCGGGATCAGGCCGTGGACCCCGCCCAGCCATCCCCATACCGGAATGCGAAGCAGCTCGGCCTTGGCGAAGACGACCGGACGCTTGAACAGGCCGGGCAGCTCCAGCGCATCGAAGAAGCTCTCATGCTTCATCGCGACGAGCACGCCCGATTTCGGCAAATCGCCTCGAACTTCGACACGGATACCAAGGAAGAGGGTAACGCAGATGCGGTGCAGCCGCGCCCACAGGCCGATGATCGGGAACGCCCACCGGTTGTTTACCAGCGAGACGGGCAGAGCGATGACGACCAGGACAAAGGTGCCGCCGTAATACAACACGTAGAACAGCAAGCTCCGCAGGACTGCCAATGCGCCAGCCACGCCTATTTGCCCCAGAGCCGTGAGAGCCGCCGGGCCAGCAGCTTGTGATATTCGAGAAACAGGATCTGCAGGCTGGGCTGCGAGGACACCGGATCGCGGATCACGGAAACGCCTGCGGGCTTGGCCTGTTCGAGTTCATAGGCGGCCCTGCGCATGTGCCAGTCCGAAGTCACCAGCCTGACCGTTTCGATATCGTTGCGTGCAAGCCAGCGCGAAACCTCCAAGGCGTTGGACCGTGTGTCATAGGATTCATACTCCAGCGTCACACAGCATTTCATTGTTGCAACGCTGACCTCGTACTCGGCGGCAAATTCTCCGCGCTTCACGTCCCGGTCGACGCCCGATACAAGCAGTCTGCGGGACCAGCCCTTGTCGAGCGCTTCCAGCCCGCGTGCGATTCTGCCCCCGCCGCCTGTCAGCACAACGACCGCATCGCTTGATCCGCCGGCCATGGGACGCGGCAGAAAAATCGCGAACCACAGGAAGCCGATCATCCAGATCAGCACCATCAGCGAGGCAAGGCGTTGCAACATCGGAGCGCTATAGCATCTTGCGAAGCGCGTGCAGAACAGTGAGGCGCGCAGTCACCATGGCAAGCAGCGTGGATGCGGCGGGGACCAGCGCCAGCAGCAGCCAGTCGCTCCAAGCCAGCGTCCCGGCATTGACCATTCCTGCGCCGAGCCCGGCGAAGCGGCGGCCGAGAAAGAGTATGACAACCAAGGCTATGGTAAATCCGACAATCCCCCCGCCTACCGCATCGATGCCAATCGAGCGTTGGAATATCCTGGCGATCTGACGATCGGTGCCGCCGAGCAGATGGACAATCTCGATGGTGTCGCGGTTCGTGCCCAACGCGCTGCGGGCGGCCAGCAGGACGGCTGCGGCCAGCGCAAGGGCCAGCAGGGCGACCAGCGCGATCGCCAGCCACTGCAGCGAAGCAATCGCGCCGAAGACCGGCTTCAGCCAGTCGGCCTGAGCATCGACACGAGCGGTAGGCGCGGCTTCGGCCAGCCGTTCGCGTATCGCGGCGATAGACGCTTCACCGGCCTCGCCTTCCAGCCTGACGTCGATCAGCGCCGGGACCGGAATCGCAAAACCGGGACCGGAACCTTCGTCGATCCCCAGCCAGGGTTCGATAAGCGCATCCACTTCCTCTTGTGGCACCGCCTGCACCGATCCGACCCCGGGCAAGGACCTAAGGGCCTCCACGGCGGCGAGCGTTTCGCTGCGGCGGATTTCGGCCCTCTGTTCCAGGATCTGGACGGTCACACCCCCTTCGAGCTCCGCACTGGCCTGGTCGACGAGATTGTTCAGGGTCAGACCTGCCGCCAGCGCGATCACGGTAAGCGCCACCATGATCGCTATGACCCAAGGCATTGGGCCGGAAAGCCTGGCCTGAGGCATGATGCCGCTCTCGCCGGCGCCGAAGCCCGCCTTGGTGAAGCCGCGCATGAGTTCCGCCAGGCTCTTCACTGGGTGACACTTCCTGACCGGGGTGTTCGTCTCGGTGGATAGCGCAAGGCGCCCGTGGGATCGGAAAGCCTGCCCTTGTCCAGCCGCATGATCAGCGAATCGGGAACTTTCTGGAGCAGATGCACATCGTGGGTGGCGACAACCACTGTCGTGCCCAGACCATTCAGGGCCTCGAACAGCCGAAGCAGCTTCACCGCCATGTCGGGATCGACGTTACCGGTCGGTTCGTCCGCGACCAGAATATCGGGCCTTGCGATAACGGCGCGCGCGATGGCCACGCGCTGTTGCTCTCCGCCCGAAAGCGTTGGGGGATGCGCGTCCATGCGACCGCTGAGGCCGACCCATTCGAGCATGTCGCAGACCGGCTTCTTCAGGTCTCTTTTAGAGACTCCCGAAACGCGGAGCGGCAGCGAAACATTGTCGAACGCCGACAGGTGGGGAATGAGCCGAAAGTCCTGGAACACCACGCCGATGCGACGGCGAAGCGCGGGCAGCCTGTTTCGCGACATGGTTATGGCGTCGGCCCCGAACATCCGGATCATGCCGCGAGAGGGCCGCTGTGCAAGGTAAAGCAGCTTCAGCAGGGAAGTCTTGCCCGCGCCGCTGGCGCCGGTCATGAAGTAGAAACTCCCGGGAAACAGCGTAAACGACAGGTCGCTCAGGACTTCGCGGTCGGTGCCATAGCGAAGTCCGACGTTGTCGAACTGGACAATTTCCCCGTCGGCAGCCTGACTCATTATCTCGATCTTCATCCGTCCTTGCGGGGCTTGAAGTGGCCTATAGCCGCCGATGAGTGTGGAAAAAAGGGAAGATGCGGCGAGTGGCGGTGTCCGGACGCTTGTTTCGCGCGCGAGGCCCGTGCTTAACGAGGCTGCCATGATCATTGCGTGTCCCGCCTGCGCAACGCGCTATGCCGTGCCTGACAGCGCGATCGGTATCGATGGCAGGACCGTTCGCTGTGCCAAATGCCGGCATAGCTGGTTCCAGCAGGGGCCGGAGATCGAACTTCCGCCGCGCACGCCGGTAGAGACTGCGCCGACAGTTCCTCCTCCTCCTCCTCAGTCTTCTCCGCCGGCAGCGGATCAGTCAGCCGCTGACGAACCGGAAGTGTCCGCCGAACCGGAACATCCGCCAACTGGGAGGCAGGAAGAGGCTGCTTCCGCAGGGTACGCGGACGAGGAAGAAGCCATGCCGCCGCCACCGCTGGTTTACGACGGCACGCTCGATCACTTCGACGACGATGCGCAATCCAGCTTCGAACACGCGCCGCCGTTTCGCCGCCGCCGCAACTGGGGCAGGCTTGGCATGACGGCGGCAATCGTATTTGCGGTCGTCACACTCGGCGCTTCAGCCGCGCTTGCCGGCTTTGGCCTTCCATCATGGCTCAAGGGTAGCTCCCGGGCTTTCGCGCCGGCCCAGACGGAACTGGTCATTGATTTTCCACCCAACCGGCAGGACCGGCGGACGCTGCCTAACGGAACCGAATTCTTCGGCGCCAGCGGCAAGGTCACCAATGTCGGAAAGACCGCTCGCTATGTGCCTTCGATCCTGATCGTGCTGCGCGATGCGAGAGGCCGCATCGTCTACAGCTGGGAAGTCGTGCCAGCCAAGCGAGAGCTGGCGCCAGGTGAATCGCTGACCATCAACGAGGCAGTGACCGATGTGCCCAAGTCGGCCATCGCCGCTGAAATCGGCTGGAAGATGGACTGATCCGCAGCGCGCAGCAATGCGACCATGAGCCTATACTGCCCGCGGTGGATACACAGCTTGCAGGGGGCCTGCCGCTTTGCTAATGGCGCGCTCCTGCCGAGGGAACAGACAACTGTCTTCCCTCTAGATTTAGCGGTCGTGGCGGAATTGGTAGACGCGCAACGTTGAGGTCGTTGTGGGCG
>CAYPFE010000103.1:0-8844 GCA_964409895.1 uncultured Novosphingobium sp. | reverse complement strand
GACAGTTGCGGGCCCTGCCACTTGCCGATGGCGCTCCAGCCCTCGACGCAATCGTGCCGCGTGATCTGCTCGCGCTGGGGGAACATTCGCAAGGCCGAAAGTGGCAGCGTCAGCGGCTTTTCGACCAGCCCTTCGACATGCAGCGCCCAGCCGGCGAAGCCGTTCGCCAGCTGCTCGCGATAGGCGGGGTCGGCGATCTCGCGGTTGCCGTTGGCACGGAACACGGGCGACATGTCGGCCTCCGCAAACTCTCGCGCCAGCGCCTGCCCGCCCGTGCCGCGCTGCAGCCCCTTGTGCCAGTCCTCCGCACCGGTCAGCAGCGACCGGAAGCCCGGACTCTCGTTGAGCCGATCACAGCCTGGCAGCATCAGCGATCCGGCACCCAGGGCGCCCGCACGCAGCAGGGACCGGCGCGAGACGATCAGCTTGCTTTCGCTCATTCCGCCTCCTTCCGTTCCTTCGGCAGCCGGTACATGCCCGTCACCATCGAACGTATCTCGTTCAAGGGCCCGGCGAGCACCACCATGACAATGTGGATCACGAAAAAGCCGGCGAGCCCGAAGGCGCAGAGGAAATGCACCGAACGCGCCGTCTGCCGGCCTCCCCAGATTTCCGTCAGCCACGGCCAGGATGCATCCATGCCGGGTGACATGGCGAGGCCAGTCATCACGATCACCGGCAGCAGCACGAACAGCACTGCAGCATAGGCAAGCTTCTGGAGGATGTTGTAATTCAGCGCCGCCGCCCCTTTCGGAAAGCGCAGCCGCGCGTGATCCTTGATGTCCTGCCAGATATGCCGTGGTGCAAGCTCGCTCCAACGCATCCGCAGATCGCGCCAGAGGTGGCCATTGAAGATCGACCACAGCAGGTAGAGCACCAGAGCCGGCCCCAGCACCCAGGCGAAGGCAAGGTGCCACAGCCGCGCATCGGCGAGGCTGTAGCCTGACGGTATCGTCGCCCACCAGGGAAAGGCGCGGCGTCTGACCTCGCCTTCGGGGTCTGTCCAGACGCCGAGCACCCCGGTGGTCTTCACCCGTGCATCGCCGATCTTCACGAAACCGTCGCCGCCCCGCGTCGACCCGATCTCCAGCCAGGCGGAGTCCGCATTGGCGCCATATTCGCCCCAGTAGAGCCGCGGATGCGCATTGAAAATCATCAGCCCGCTCATCAGCATGACGACCAAAGCGACGAAGTTGGTCCAGTGCCACAACCGCGTCGACAGCCGGTGCCGGCGGACAAGCTCGCCGCCTTTCGGGCCTTCGGTCTGTTCGGGTTCGCTCATCGCATCCCCCTTGGCACGCTCAGGTGTTGGTCAGCCCCGGAATACCGTTTTCCATCCTGACCCGGATTGCGTTCTGGACTAACGCAGTCGACACATACTGGCCGACCACCATGGTGTATTCGATCATCCGCGCCTCGTCCCAGGTTTCGGCAAGCGTGTTCCAGGTGGCGTCTGTCATGGCCTTGTTGTCGAGCAGTTCCTCGACCCCCTTGAGGATCGCGCGTTCGTGATCCGACCAGCCAGGCGCGCCCGAACCCTCGCGGACCATCGCGATTTCCTCGCTGGTGATGCCGTGGCGCTTGGCGATGACGACGTGTTGTCCGTATTCGTAAGGCGCGCCGCACAACCAGCCGATCCTGAGAATCGTCAGCTCGCGTTCGCGCGGCGGAATGCGGCCGTTGAACATGGCAGTGCCGGTCTGCATCTGGCAGCGAAAGACGTCCTTGTGCTTGATCATCGTGCGCATGAAGTCCGGCACGTCCTTCATGTCGCCAGCCCCGGACGAAGCGCGCAGCTTGAGGATGATGTCCATCGCTTCGTCGTCGAGGTCGCTCGCCTCGGCCGGCTCGATCCGCGGCGGTTCGCCGATCACCTCGCGTTCGCGCGCCGCGATATCGTAAGTCTCACTCCACCTGGCAGTCATTCCCGCTCCTCTCGTGTGGCTGTTCGGCAGACAGCGATACCGGGTTACGCCGCCGCTGCAAGTGACCTATTCCGTATCGACTGCCAGAGGCGCGGCTGGCGAGGCACAGGCAAATTACTTATATGGGAAACGACCGGCCGCGAATAACGGGCCGTTCGAGGAGAATGGAAATGCCGGAAACTGCCGCCCGATCGAACGACTTGGCTTTGCTGGCCGCTACCGCGCAGGTCGAGGCTGTCCTTGCCGGCTCGGCAAAAAGGCCGGAAATCAAGGCATTTTTCGACGAATATACCTATACCGTAAGCTATGTCGTCTATGACCCGGAAAGCCGCGACGCTGTGATCATCGACTCGGTTCTCGACTACGACCCGGCATCTGGACGGACCTCACAAGAATCCGCCGCCATGATTGTCGATTTCGTTAAGTCGGAAAATCTGAAAGTCATCTGGCTGCTCGAAACGCACGCCCATGCCGATCACCTCTCCGCCGCGCCATGGCTCCAGGAACGCACTGGTGGAACCATCGCCATCGGTGAGCACATCGCGACCGTGCAGGAAACCTTTGGCAAGCTGTTCAACGCCGGAAGCGACTTCGCACGCGACGGTTCGGATTTCGGCAAGCTCTTCGCAGATGGAGAACACTTCGCAATCGGTGGCATAGACGTCACCGTGCTGCATGTCCCCGGCCACACGCCTGCCTGCATCGCCTATGTGATCGGCGATGCGGTGTTCGTCGGCGACACTATGTTCATGCCCGATTACGGCAGCGCCCGGGCGGATTTTCCCGGAGGCGATGCCCGCAAGCTGTTCCGCTCGCTCAGGCGAATCCTTGCTCTTCCGGAAGCGACCAGGCTGTTCATGTGCCATGATTACCTCTCGGAAAACCGCAGCGAATACACTTGGGAAACCACGGTGGAAGCGCAGCGCCGCGACAATATCCATGCCCATGACGGGATCGGCGAGGATGAATTCGTCGCCATGCGCGAGACGCGCGACAAGACGCTCGCGATGCCGCGGCTGATCCTGCCCTCTGTACAGGTCAACATGCGGGCTGGCCATTTCCCGCCAGCTGAGGATAACGGTATCACCTACCTCAAGATTCCGGTGGATGCTGTCTGATGCTCACGATGTTTCCCGAAGCCCAACCTGTCGAAGGCCTGATCGGCGGCCTGATTATCGGCGTTTCCTCGGCACTCATGCTCCTCGGCGCAGGCCGGATCGCCGGCATCAGCGGCCTCGCATCGCGCGCCATCGGTCTCAGCCGTACCGGCACACCCTGGCCCATGGCGGCATTGTTCATAGGCGGACTGCTGCTCGGTGCCTTCGCATTCCAGGCACTGTCCGGCCCGATCGAAGCACATTATGCTCCTTCGACCGGCATGGTGATCGCTGCAGGCCTGCTGACCGGCTTCGGCACGCGGCTTGGCAGCGGCTGCACCAGCGGACACGGCGTGTGCGGCATGTCCCGCCTGTCGCCGCGTTCACTCATCGCGACCGTTACCTTCATTGCTTCGGGCATGGCGACGGTAGCGGTAGTCAACGCGCTGGGAGGAGGCTGGCAATGACCCGCAACCTGATCGCACTTCTGTCGGGAACCTTGTTCGGCGTCGGACTGGCCCTGTCCGGCATGATGAATCCGGCGCGTGTCCGCGGTTTCCTTGACATACTTGGCAACTGGGATCCGACTTTGGTCTTCGTCATGGGCGGAGCGGTTGTGGTGATGGGCATTGCCTGGCGGATCCAGAAGCGCATGCACACGCCGCTGGTCTGCGACCAGTTCTCGCTGCCGGGCACCAGCCTGATCGATACGAAGCTGATCGGCGGCGCGGTGCTGTTCGGCATCGGCTGGGGGCTCGCCGGCCTGTGCCCTGGCCCGGCAATCGCATCGCTTGCGATAAACCAAGGGAATGTCATCCTGTTCGTCGTCGCCATGGTGGCGGGCATGGGCCTGTTCGGCCTCACCGAAAGGAAATCATGATGGACGCAAGAAAGATCGACAACAGGCTGACGGTCTCTTACCAGATTCAGCCCGAAGACCTGCCCGGGATCGCGGCTTCGGGCTTCAAGGCTGTCGTCTGCAACCGGCCGGACGACGAAGAACCGGGCCAGCCCTCCGTGGCCGAAATTCGCGCCGCTGCCGAAGCACAGGGGCTGGCTTTCCACCATATCCCTACCAGCTCGGGCAATTTCCCCGACTCTGTCGTCAGCGCATTCCGCGATGTGCGTCAGCAGGCAGGCGGCCCCGTCTTCGCCTATTGCCGCACCGGTACGCGCTGCGTGATGATCGATGCGCTCGCCAATCCCGACGGCAAGAGCGCCGATGCCATCATCCGCGCCGCTGCCGAAGCGGGATACGACCTCGCACCGCTGCGCTCGCGCATCGAAGCCGGCTGAGCCAGCGTGGCAGATAACGGCGGCGAAAAGGCCTCCGCAATCAACCGTTACTTCCCGATCCTCGACTGGGGCAGCAGCTACAACCGCTCGGTTCTGACCAATGATCTGATGGCAGCGGTGATCGTCACCATCATGCTGATCCCGCAAAGCCTTGCCTATGCGCTGCTGGCGGGCCTGCCCCCCGTCGTCGGGCTCTATGCCTCGATCCTGCCGCTTGTCGCCTATGCGATCTTCGGGACCAGCCGCACACTCGCGGTCGGGCCGGTGGCGGTGATCTCGCTGATGACCGCGTCAGCGGCCGGCAGCATCGCTGCACAAGGCACGGCAGAGTATCTTGAGGCGGCGATCACGCTGGCGGCACTTTCAGGCGTGATGCTCGCAGTGCTGGGGTTCCTGCGGCTCGGCTTCCTGGCCAACCTGCTGTCGCATCCGGTGATCTCCGGCTTCATCACCGCAAGCGGCGTGCTGATCGCCACCAGCCAGCTGAAGCACATCCTGGGGATCAAAGCGGACGGGGAAAACTGGCCCGAGATGCTGGGCGCGCTGGCGAAGGGCGTCGCCGGGACCAACCTGTATACTCTCATCATCGGCATGATTGCGGCGGCCTTTCTGTTCTGGGTGCGCAAGGGTGCGAAGCCGCTGCTCATGCGCATGGGCTTGGGACCGCGCAATGCCGACATTGTCGCCAAGGCAGGCCCGGTCGTGGCAGTCGCGGCGAGCATCGGCGCAGTGCTGGCGTTCGGTCTTGCCGACAAGGGCGTGAAGATCGTCGGCGCGATCCCGCAGGGGCGGCCGCCATTCGCCCTACCCTCCTGGGACGCCGGACTACTGGCGCAGCTCTGGGTGCCCGCACTGCTGATCTCGGTCATCGGCTTCGTCGAGAGCGTCTCGGTGGCACAGACGCTCGCCGCCAAGCGCCGCCAGCGGATCGCGCCGGACCAGGAATTGGTCGGCCTTGGCGCCGCCAACATCGCATCGGCGCTATCGGGCGGCTATCCGGTGACCGGTGGTTTCGCCCGCTCGGTGGTCAATTTCGACGCCGGCGCCGAAACGCCCGCGGCAGGCGCCTATACCGCCGTCGGCATTGCGCTAGCCTCGCTGTTTCTGACGCCGCTGCTCTATTCTCTGCCGATCGCGACGCTGGCCGCGACCATCATCGTCGCGGTGCTCAGCCTCGTCGACCTCAAGACCCCGGGACAACTCTGGCGCTATTCCAAAGCGGATTTCGCCGCGCACATCGCCACCATCGGCGTCACTCTGCTGGCGGGCGTTGAGGCGGGCGTCATCGCGGGAGTTCTCGTCGGACTGCTGCTCTACCTGTGGCGTGCATCGCGCCCGCATGCCGCGGTCGTCGGCCGCGTGCCGGAGACAGAGCATTTCCGCAATGTCGAACGTCACAAGGTGCTCACCCTGCCCCACATTCTTTCGATCCGCATCGACGAGAGCCTCACCTATCTCAACGCCCGCTGGCTGGAGGAATATGTGCTGGAACGCGTCGCCGAGCGGCCCAAGCTGCGCCACGTCATCCTGATGTGTTCGGCGGTGAACGAGATCGACGCCTCGGGCCTCGAAAGCCTGGAAGCGATCAACCACCGCCTCGCCGACGGCGGGCTGTTCCTGCACCTGTCCGAAGTGAAGGGCCCGGTGATGGACCGGCTGGACCGCACGCACTTCATCGACGACCTCAGCGGCCGCGTGTTCCTCTCCCAGGACCGCGCCTTCTCCGAACTCGCCAATGACGACGGCACCCCGCCCGATCCGCAGGACCACTGGCAGGCGCGCGGGCTGATCTGAGGACGGAAATCGCCGACAAGGACGAAAGGTGCCGCAGGATCGAACGCCTCATCGCCAGCGGTATGGGCGTCTGCGAAAGCTGCCGCGAGGTCGGGATTTCGGAAAAGACCTTCTACCGCTGGCGCAAGGCGCGGGCGGAAGAGGGCGTGGGTTGAGCGTCTCGGGATCGGTGGGGCTTCCTCTCAAACGCAATCGCGAGATGGCCGCGAAGCCCCAAATGCCGACATTTCCAGTCTGTCCGGACACGACGACATTGCGGACATCATTTGCCGCGCCTAATCTGCAAGAATGATCGGCTCAAGCATCGCTATAGCGCTCGGCTTTGTGTCGGCGATTATCGCAGGAAATGCGCATGAGGTGGTATCGATCCCGCAACCTGCGGTCTTCACCCACTGGACGGTTGCCTGCGACAATGTTCGTCATTGCGAAGCGATCGCCGGCTCCGTCTCTGCCGGCAGCGGTGATGAATGGACCATTCGTGTCACGCGCGGAGCGCAGCCCAATGCAGTGCCGGAGGTTGAAGCGTTTCCTATATTTGCTGATGCGATGGAATCGAGCCATCTGCGGATTGACGGTCGCAAGGCCAGTTTTCAATTCGACGGCGATGGTCAACTTGTCGGAGATGCGAATGGCTTCCTTCGAGCGATCGCACGCGCTCGCAAGGCTGAGGTCATAGCTCCTAATGGCCAAATAATAGGCACCCTGCCCGTCGACGGCGCCAGCGCTGCCTTTCGCTGGATCGATGACAAACAACGACGTGTCGGAACAGAGACAGCGATCGTCGCCATAGGTTGGCGACCTGCCAGCACTGTCCCTGGCTCGCCGCCTCTACCTAGAATCGCGCAGCCTGCGATGTCTGCCGCTCCGCCTCGAATGCTGAGCCCATCCGATGTCAGGACGATACGTAGTCTTGGCGACGGCTGCGAGGAGAATCCTCCCGATGATTTTCCACTGGGGGTCGAAACCTACCGCTTGGATGCCACGCATACAGTTGGAATTGTTGGCTGCTTCTTGGGCGCATACCAAGGCCCGTCCGTCATTGTAGTCATCAATGAAGACGGAAGCTGGAAACTTGCGTCGATCGAACTCCCGGACGCAATGGCTCAACATAGTCTGGGTACGCCTTGGCAGCACATGCTCACCTCGGCGGGCTACAGCAGCAAGCAACGGCTCCTTACGGAATGGGCCAAAGGCCGGGGCCTTGGCGATTGCGGACGAAGCGCATCATGGGCGTGGGACGGAAGCTACTTTCGCCTCACCGCGTTTCGCGCCCTCAATGAATGCAGGGGTGCACAACCAGAAAGTTGGCCCTCTCTTTGGCAGACCGCGAATGATCCGGTGGCGAAAGCCGAATAGCCTTCTTACGGAAGGAAGGTTGCGCAGACGTCCCCTCCCCACCCCGAATTTGCCGTTCAGAGAGTGTGAGCAGCATGTCGGAAGCGGACGTCCGTCGGGGTCAGTTGTCCTCGAAGCTCAGCTTTCCCTCCCGGCCCGTTCCGCCCTCAGGCGCTGCCGAACGGGAAAATTCGGCTGCCCCGTATGCGCGGTGATGCCGCCGTCGACCGCGAGGTTGACGCCGGTGATGTAACCCGCATCGTCAGACGCCAGGAAGGCGATGGCAGCGGCGATGTCCTCGGGCCGGGCCGCGCGGCCCAGGGGAATCGTGCTGAACCAGAATTCGCGGTCCACCGGATCGGCGATCGCCATGCTCGCCATCGGCGTTTCGACGAGGCCCGGGCACACCGCGTTCACCCGGATGCCGTGCTGTGCGCATTCCAGCGCCAGCGCGCGGGTGTAATTGACCACCGCGCCCTTGGACGCGTTGTAGGCGGTCATCGCGTAGTCGCCGAGCAGGCCGGAGATGGACGCGGTGTTGACGATGGCGCCGCCGTTCTCCTGCATATGCGGGATCGCCTCGCGGCAGCCGAGATAGACCGCCCTGGTGTTGACCGCGAAGACCCGGTCCCACTCCTCGGGCTCCATGTCGGCGGTGTAGCCGAGCGAGCCGGTGCCGGCGTTGTTGACGAGGATGTCGAGGCTTCCCCATGCCGCCAGAGTCCCGTCGACCAGTGCCTTGACCGCATCGGGGGAGGTCACGTCGGTCTTGAGGAAGCGGGCGGCGTTGTTCGCCCCCGCCGGCTCCTGCATGTCGGCGACCATCACCTTCGCGCCTTCGGAGGCCAGCCGTGCCACCGTCGCCGCGCCGATGCCGCTCGCGCCGCCGGTGACGATCGCGACCTTGCTTGCAAACCGCTCCATGCCATTCCTTTCCCGTGAAAAATCGCCGGGCCAGTGCCCGTGGCCTGTTTCAATCCTATAGTCGGGCGGGCTATCGCATCAAACGGAAACCGAAAGGGGATGCCAATGGGCGAATATGCAGGACAGGTCGCGGTGATCACCGGCGCGGGATCGGGACTGGGCGCGGCGATGGCCGACCTGTTCGCCGCCGAAGGGGCGCGGGTGGCGCTGCTCGATATCGACGGCGAGCGTGCGGAGGCCAAGGCGGCGGAGCTGCGCGGGCGCGGTACGGACGCTTTCGCCATGCGCGTCGATGTCGCCGACAAGGGCGAGGTGCAGGCGGCGGCCGATGCGGTGCGCGAGCGCTTCGGCGCTTGCCATGTGCTGTGCGCCAATGTCGGTGTGCAGCAGTTCGGCGCGATCGACCGGCTGACCGATCACGACTGGGACTGGGTGATGTCGGTGAATTTCCGGGGTGTCGTCGATACCGTCGG
>CAYPFE010000102.1:0-8856 GCA_964409895.1 uncultured Novosphingobium sp. | reverse complement strand
AGATAATCGAGAATGTCGTCGAGCGAGAGGGTATAGAGGTCTTCCAGCAAGCGCGGGCTCGCCACCGGGATCTGGTCGGCGATCTTGTGCGGATCGGGCGCGAGGAAGGTGATGTCGCCTCCGCGTCCGCCGAATTCGATCAGGTCAGTCTCGATCACCTTGCCGCGCAGCACGGCATAGGAAATGGGTCGCTTGGCCATCATGGGCTTATCCTCGGGTTGTTGTGCTGGCTTTGCATATCAGGCGGGACAATAGCAGTCCTTGTCCACGAAGGAAATTGGGGGAGGTCAGCCAAGAAAGACGGGCAAGCGATGTGTATCGTGTAACTTGATACTTTCGCAATTTTTCGATAGACGAGCCGCGTGGAAATCAAGAGTGTCGCTCACAAGGGATTGAGACGTTTCATCGAGGACGATGTGGCAGCGGGCCTGCCTCCTGCGCCGCTTGCCAAGATCGCCGCTATTGTTTCGTTTCTGCAGGATGCGCCTGATATCGACGCCGTGATGAAACTGCAGATGTGGAAGGCCCATTAATTGACTGGCAGGCGAAAGGGAAGCTGGAGCCTGTCGGTGACCAGGAACTGGCGCATCACTTTCGAGGTCAACGCCGACAACGAGATCGAGAACCTCGATCTGGAAGACTATCACTAGGAAGACCACCCATGTCCATTCGCATGAAACGTCCCAGCCATCCCGGATCCTTCGTCCGCGAGATCGTACTCGAACCCCTTGGGCTCAATGTCACCGAGGCGGCCCGCGTGCTGCGCGTCGCGCGGCCAACGCTGTCCAATTTCCTCAATCAGCGCGCCTCGCTCTCGCCCGAAATGGCGATCCGGCTGGACAAGGCCTTCGGCGTCGACATGGAGACGCTGATGCGAATGCAGACGAGCTACGACATCGCGCTGGCCAAGAGCCGCGCGGGGGAGATCGCGGTGGAGCGGTATGCAGCTTGAGGCTGTGGCGGCGCGGGGAAAAAGCAGGAAGGGAGGCACCCTGAAGAAGACGGGGTGAGGCCGGAACAAGTCAACTCCAGCGCCTCATCGCCAGAAAAATTGCGACGGGAATGATGATGGCAAGCGGCAGGAAGACGCCAAAGATGATCGCTGCCACGCTCCCCATAAGTTCATCAGGGATCGGTGCAGAGAAATATTCGTAAGCCCAATACGCCTCCCACATTGCGAAAACGGCCAGGAAGCGCTTGAGTGTCATCGCTTGAACGCTGGTTTAGGACTTGCGCCTCATCACCCCAGCCCCGTCAAAAAGTCCATAGCCTCCGCCTGCGCGCCCGGAGTGGCGGCACAGGTGATCTTGTCGTCGGCTTCGTTGTTGACTTCGCTGACGCGGTTGATCTTCTTTTCGAAGGCGGGCGTCTTGCGGCCGCATTCGCATTGGTGGTCCCAGTCGACGGTGACGAGATCCCCCGTCACCAGCCCGCCCCAGCATGAATCCGCCGTCATGTCGAAGAAGCTGGCGCGGCCCGTCTGCCGGCCCTTGCGCGGCAGCGGCTGGCCGGTCTCCAGGTCGAGCAGGTAGGTCGTGAAGAACGGCAGCATGTGATATCGGTCATGCTCGCACTGGACCGAGAAGTGGTTCATCTCGGTCATGCCGTAGGAGCTGATCATGCGGTCGGTGTTGAAGAAGCCGCAGACCACTTCTTCCAGATCGTCCGGCAGCGGCACGCCCTTGGCGCCGCCGCCGCCCATATACACCGAGCCGGGCGCGAAGTTGCAGGTCATGCCTTCTTCCAGGCCGCGTTTCGCCACCGAATAGAGCAGGTTCGAGGTGCTCATCACGAACACGCGTTCGCCCTTCAGCTCCTCGATCATCCGGGTGACGAAGGCGAGCTGCTGGGCGCCCATGTCCTTTTGCGACTGTTCCCATTCGGCGCGGCGCGCCAGCAGCGATTCGGGAACGTCGACCTTGGTGATGTCGCCCTGCGCCTGGGCTACGCGCAGCCGGGCGGCCAGCCACATCAGGTCCTGGCTCAGCTTGAAGTCGAAGCAGTAGTGCCAGTAGTCGGGATCGCCCTTGCCGAAGGCCTGGCTGAAATATTTGCCGAAGCCGCCCATCGAGGCGTGGCCGTCCTTGTAGAGCGGGATGATCGCGTGGATCTTTTCGTCGATATCGCCGGGCTTGGGGTGTTCGCCGAAGGTCTGGGCGAGCTGGACGCGCTGGCCCATGGCGGCGAGGAGATAGTCCTTCTTCGACTTGGGGTAGAAGGAACAGGTTCCGCTCGACCCTGACGAGGCGCCCACATCGAGCGGGGTCTCCGCGCGCAGTTTTTCGAGCCAGCTGTCGATTGAATCGCATTCCGAAACATCGACTTCCTCGGGATGGTGGCGCGTCAGCTTGGAGAGCCACTGGTTGAGCTTGGCGAATTTCTGCTTGGACAAGAGCGAGATCGGATAGCTCTTGTAGATGTCGTGCGGGAACAGCAGCGGCGCCATGTCGTCAAGGCTGCCGACCGAATCGATTCCCTGGCTGTCCGCCAGTTTCGCCAGCATCTGGATCTGGTCGCGGCGTTCGGCAAGGCGCATGCTCATGGCAGTGAGCTGCACCGCCTCGACATGCTCGCGATCCATCGTGTGGAGCTTCGTGTTGTCATAGCCGAAATGCTCGTAGGGATCGTTCATCCACCCTTCGGCTTCGCGCTCCAGCGCGGTGTCGTGCGGGGGTGCGACTGTCGCCATGGCTGCTCTCTCCATCCTCGGGGCCGGTCAATCGCCGGATTGGCTGCAGTGTAACATGCGCCGTGCGTGCGGCAAACTCAACGCGCAGCGGACGCCTTGCGACTTGACCCCGGCTGCAATCGCAAACAGCGAACAGTCGACAAGCCCGTCGATTCTCGCCAGACTTCTCTAAACAGTTCCGGAGAGAGACATGCCTATCCAACTTGACGACTATCGCCTGCTCGGCCGTTCGGGCGTTCGCGTATCGCCGCTCGCGCTCGGCACCATGACCTTCCGAGTCGGCGAAGGCGCGAGCTGGGGCAGCAGTGACGAGGAAGCGAAGCAGATGGTCGACATGTTCATCGACCGGGGCGGCAATTTCATCGACACCGCCGATTTCTACGGCCAGCTGGGACAGTCCGAAGAACTGCTGGGCGAGCTGGTCAAGGGCCGGCGCCACCCGCTGGTGATCTCCACCAAATATTCGCTGACGACAGAGCCAGGCAATCCCAACGCGGCCGGCAACCACCGCAAGAACATGATGCGCTCTGTCGAGGAAAGCCTGAGGCGCTTGCAGACCGATTACATCGACCTGCTTTATCTCCACATGTGGGACTTCCGCACGCCGGTCGACGAGATCCTGCGCGCCTTCGATGACCTCGTGCGGCAAGGCAAGGTGCTCTACATCGGCCTTTCCGACACGCCCGCCTGGCAGGCGAGCAGGATGCAGGCGATAGCCGAGCTGCGCGGCTGGACCCAGTTCTGCGCGCTGCAGATCTGCTACTCGCTGATCGAACGCACGGTCGAACGCGAGATGATCCCGATGGCCAAGGAGATGGGCATGGGGGTAAGTCCCTGGGCGCCGCTCGGCCAGGGCATGCTGACCGGAAAATACACCCGCGACGACCTGATCGGCTCGGGCAGCATGGACGACATCTCCAGCCGCAAGGCGATCAACGCGGTGACCGGCAGGCTGACCGCAGAGAGCCTCGACATCGCCGATGCCGTGGTGGAGGTGGCCAAGGAAATCGGATGCACCCCGGCGCAGGTCGCGGTCGCCTGGACGCTCAAGAACCCGTCCGTATGCTCGCCCGTGATCGGCGTGCGCACGCCCGCGCAGCTGGAAGACAATCTCGGCGCGCTCGATGTCGACATTTCCGACGAACAGATGGCGCGGCTCGACGAAGTCAGCGCGGTGCCGCCGGTCTTCCCGATCGACGTGTTGAAGAGCCCCGCCGAGGGCATGATGATGGGCGGCGTGAAGGTGGAGGAGCGGGGCTAGGCCTACATCGAAGAAGCCGCCTTATACATCGTGTAGACCCGGCTCGCGAATTTCCACTTGCCGTCGAGGCGCACGAAGGCGTCGCGGTACTCGCCGATGATCGTGTGCTCGGTGCCGTAGACCTGGCCTTCCATAGCGCAGAGCCCGCTGGCGCGATCGCCATCAACTTCGATCATCAGGTTGTGGACCAGCGGCACCGGGTGAGGATGGCCCTTGCCCTGCATCATGAACTCGCCAATTTCCTTCGCGCTGTTGTAGCGGTTCTGGACCTCGTATTCGGGTTTGGACGGATGTCCGCCGCGCACCTCGAAGAAGGCATCGGGCGCGAACAGGCCTTCGATGTCCTCGTTGGCATTGTGGCGGATCGCCCGCGCATAGTCATAGACGAGATCGGCAATCGCCAGTTTCGATTCGACTATGTCCAGCCTTTCCTCGATCGACATGGTTTTCTCTCCCTTGGTTCTGTTGTGCTGCCTAGATCAGTTCCTGCATGGTCGAATCGCCGTCGCGTTTTTCACATGCCGCGCGAAGTGCGTCGAAGCGCGGCTGGAGCGCGGGCCAGATGCCGGCATGCGTCAGGATGAACGGCTCGTTGTTCTCGATCCCCTGCGCCACGAACTCGCCGACATGGTCGGGCGTCACGTCGGACTTCATCACCGGCAGGCCTTCGCGCAGCTCCGCGCCGATCTTCGCGGTGTTCTCGGCGAGGTTGGTATGAACCAGGCTCGGGCACAGCACCGAGACGCCGACGCCATGCTCCGCCATTTCCGCGCGCAGGCATTCACTGAGCGCGGTAACGCCGTATTTTGCCACGCAATAAGCGCCTACGCCTGGCATCGAAGCCGTGATGCCTGCCTGCGACGATGTGTTGACGATATGACCCGAACCGCGCGCCTGCATGTCGGCGGCAAAGGTCATCACCCCGTTGACGATGCCGACCAGGTTGATGGCGAGCAGCATGTCGAAGCTCTCGAAGCTCATTTCGGCAAAGGTGCGTCCGTTGGGTGCGATGCCGGCGTTGTTGCACAGCACGTCGACCGGGCCGAACACGGATTCGGCTTCCTGCTTGGCTTCGGCCCAGCGCTCGCGGTCGCGCGTGTCGAGGTGGATGCCGCGGAACTGGTTGCCGCGCGTGCCGACGATCTCTGCCAGCGTCTCCTTGTCGATATCGGCGATGGTCACCGACAGCCCGCGCCGGGCGAGCGCGTCGGCGATGCCGAGGCCGATGCCGCTGGCGCCGCCGGTGATGAAAGCGTGTTTTGCTTGTGAAAGGTCCATTCCCTTGCATCCTCCAGATGTGTTTGCCTGCGACACTGCCAGAAGCATCACCCGCCTTGCAATCGAATTGCTTGCGCTCCAGAGTAATCTCCAGGCAATCGATACCCGAAGAGGAACAACCGACCCGTGACGCCCGAAGAGGTGATCGCCGCCGCCAGCGAAAGAACCGGCCTGACCGCCTATGGCGACGCCGCGGTGCTGGAAGGGCTGCAGCTGCTGCTCGATGCCTATGAAAGAGAGGCGCGCTTTACCGAGCAGGGCTGGCAGATGGCGCATGAGGAACTCGTGCGCAACATGGCGCTTCGCATGAAGGTGGAAGGGTATCTTTCAGACCATCCCGAACTGCTGCAACGTCCGGTCGAAGCGCCGCTGTTCGTCTTTGGCCTGCCGCGAACCGGAACAACGCTGGCAATCAACCTGCTGCATGCCGACCCTGCGCGCCGGAGTTTCCTGCGCTGGGAAGCCTATGAGCCGGTGCCGCCACCGAAGCCGAACGAACTGCACGCCGGCCCGCGCTACGAGGCGATGCAGGCGCAGTCCGAGGCCGCTCTGGTCCATGTGCCGCATATCGCCGCGATCCATTTCGAAAATGCCGACAGCCCGACCGAGTGCCAGTTCCTGATGACGCCGTCTTTCTGCGCGCAGGTCTACGAGGCACAGGCCGATATTCCAAGCTACCGCCACTGGCTGCTGCATGAGGCCGATTACGGCCCCGCCTTCGCCTTCCACAAGCGCATGCTGCAATTGCTCCAGGCCCATACCGGCGGGCGCTGGACACTGAAGAACCCGTGGCACCCGCTGTTCCTCGATGCGCTGACCGATGTCTACCCGGATGCGAAACTCGTGATGACCCATCGCGACCCCGCCGACGTGCTCGGCTCATGCTGTAGCCTGATCAAGAACGTGCGGGCGATGTTCAGCGACGATGTCGACCTCAAGGGCATCGGCGAAAGCTTCGCCAATACCTTCGAAGTGATGGTCGAGCGTGCCAACGCCTTCAAGGAAAAGCACGGGGACGACGCCATCCACGACGTCCAGTATGCCGACGTCATGCGCGATCCGATCGGCGAGGTCGAGAAGATCTACGCCTATAGCGGGGAAGAGATGTCTGGCGACGCTCGGACGGCGATGGACCAGTACATGGCCGACAACCCCAAGGGCAAACACGGCAAACACGAATATTCGCTGGAGGAATACGGCCTCAGCCGCGAAGGCGTGCACGAGCGCTTTGCCGGCTACATCGAACGATACGGCATCCCGGTGAAGGCCTGAGCCACCGGGGCAAGGAGAGGATAGACCAATGCAATTAGGCCTGCGCTACGGCGAACTGTTCCAGATGAGCTACATCACCCGCGACATCAACGCGGCGGTCGAGCACGCGCGGACCGAGCTTGGCATCGACAATTTCCACGTCAGCGAGGCGATCGCGGAAGTGATGTCCGAAGGCCGCGTGCAGGAACTGGTGCTCAACGCCGCGATCGCCAACATCGGGCGCCACCAGTTCGAAATCCTCGAGCCGATATCGGGGCCGATCCATTTCTACACCGACAATGTCGATCTCGATTCGCACATCCTCAACTTCCACCACATCGCCATCGCGGTGACCGGCGGGCACGACAACTGGATGAAGCTGCTCGACGAAGTGAAGGCAAGCGGCGACCCCTTCGCATTCTCCTTCCCCGCCGAACCGAGCCCGGACGACCAGCTTGCCTTCTGCTATGTCGACACGCGCAAGCGGCTCGGCCACTTCACCGAATATCTGTGGTGGGCGGAGGCCTTGAATGACATGCCGTCCGTCCCGAGACTGAAAGCATGACCATGGACGCCCCCAACCCTACCGACACCCAGTCACTCGTTCTCGACTACCAGGGCCACCCCGCCTTCGACGCGACCGCCGAAGCCAACCGCCAGGCGATCGTCGATTCGATGGAAGCGATGGCCGCTGGCGACGCCGACTCCTTCTGGGCGCTGTTCGACCCCGACGTCACATTCTACGAGGCGGCCTGCCTGCCCTATGGCGGCGCGCACAAGGGGCTGGAGGCGGTGCAGCAGGCGTTCGGCAAGCTCGCGGCAAGCTTTTCGAAGATGCATTCGGAATTCGAGGCAGTGCTCGCATCGCGCGACATCGTCATTCTCTACCAGCACATCCAGTTTGAAGCCGCGACCACCGGCAAGACCGGCGGCTTTCCGGTGGCCGAACTGTTCCGCTTCAAGGACGGCAGGATCATCGAGTGGCGAGCGCATTATTTCGACGCCTGCGCGATGGCCGAGGCCTTGCGGGAATAATTCCGGCATCGGATAGACGCGAGAAGGGAGCATAGTACCATGGCCGGACCGGACGACCGGCTGGACGAATTCAAACGCCTGTTCCCCGAACCGCTGGGCGAACAGCTCGCACCGCATGCGAGGATCATCACGCGCCGCAACGGCCAGGTCATCATCGACCATCAGGACGAATCGAGCGATGTCTTCGTCGTCCTCGATGGCAGCCTCCGGGTAGAGCTGTTCTCGGTGAACGGCCGCGAGATCATCCTCGCCGATATCGGCAAGGGCGATCTCGTCGGGGAATTTGCCGCGCTTGACGAGATGCCACGCTCGGCAACGGTCACGGCGACCGGCAATTGCACGCTTGCGACGATCCCGGGCGCCGCCTTCAAGCAGGCCGTGCTCGGCGACATCCGTGCAGCGGAATGGGTCGTGAAACGGCTCACTGGGCGGATTCGCCAGCTGACGGAACGTACCTTCGAGATGAACGCGCTCGCCGTGCGCAGCCGCCTTCATTGCGAACTGCTGCGCCTCAGCCTCGATGCCGGGGTGAGCGAGAACACATCGGTGATTTCGCAGGCACCCACCCATCAGCAGATCGCCAGCAAGATCGGCACACATCGCGAAGCAGTGACTCGCGAGCTGGGCTATCTCCAGGAACAGGCGATCACCCAGCAGGACGGCCGCACGCTGACTGTCTGCGATGTCGAGAAACTGGCCGAAATCGTCCGCGCCGCTGCCGGCGACATCGAACTGATCCAGCGCGCAAACCAGGCCCGGATCGGCCGCAGCGTCGACGCCAGCGAGCTTTGATATTCGAGCTCGCAAAGCTCGCTTCATACCTCCCGCCCCGCCTCCCCACCCGGCCACCAAAGCGTACGGGTATCGTTGGTGGCCGGGTGGGGAGGCGGGGCGGGAGGTATGCGTGCGCGTCAGCCCAGCGGACATGTGAGAAATATCACATGACTGCTGTGCGGAACGTCACGGCGCCGTCATCGAGGCCTGCCTAATACGAGGTCATCCGGACCGTGCATCCCCGCTCCTGGTTCGGATCCGGACCCGCACGGGTGCCCTTCAGGGCAATCCAGCCCGGACGGTCTTCCGGAATTCACTCAACTCGTGGCGGCAGCCCGGCTACACGACTGCCCGTCTCCAACAAGCTTGGTTGCCGCCGCCCTTTTTTATCTGGTCAAACCCAATCGCTTACATAGCAGCACGGGTTCTGGCGGCGTAATCGATCGCGCGCCGGGCAAGCGCGACACGCCGCTCTTGCGTGGTAACACGCGCCAGCCCTTGCATTTCCGCCACCTCCGAGAGGTCGACGATCCGGAAATCCCGGATCAGCTTTGCCGCATCCGTCGCC
>CAYPFE010000101.1:0-8901 GCA_964409895.1 uncultured Novosphingobium sp. | reverse complement strand
CCATTTGCTTTCTTCGCTCCGAAAATTGCAGAGTCGCTTCGCGAGGCCGGACACCGGGGCAAGCGAGGCGAATGACTTGTCGACGAGAGCAGGGTCTGCAATTCAGGTAGAGACTCCGGGGCCATCGCTTGCGATGAACCCCACGGTGGATCGGCCCGCGGCGGTTTGGGAGAAGGCAGATGGAACTCGATCTTCACGTCACCCGTTTCGATTGGGCGGGACCATCCGGCAATATCGGACCTGCGCTGACGGAACTGGCGCGCTCGGCAGAGGCGGTCGGCGTCAAGACGCTGTCGCTGATGGATCACTATTTCCAGATCGAGGCTGCCGGTGCCCCAGAGGATCCGATGCTGGAAGGCTACACAGCGCTCGGATTTTTAGCCGGGGTGACAGAGCGCCTGCGCTTGCGCCTGCTTGTAACGGGCGTGACCTATCGCCACCCCGGCCTGTTGGCGAAGATCGTGACCACACTCGACGTACTTTCGCAAGGACGTGCCGAACTCGGCATCGGCGCAGCGTGGTACGAGCGCGAGCATCTGGGACTGGGCGTCCCTTTCCCGCCGCTTGGCGAGCGTTTCGAACGACTCGAGGAAGCCCTGCAGATCAGCCTGCAGATGTGGAGCCGGGACAATGGGCCCTTCACCGGGAAGCATTACCAGCTTGCTGAAACCATGTGCGTGCCGGAACCGGTCTCCTCACCTCGCCCACGGATCATGATCGGCGGCAGCGGCGAACGAAAGACGTTGCGGCTCGTCGCGCAGTATGCGGATGCCTGCAACATCTTCGGCGGGCCCGACGTGATCGCCCACAAGATCGAAGTCCTCAAAGGCCATTGCGCGATCGTGGGCCGGGACATCGGCGACATCGAGATCACGGCGTTCCTGCATCCACAAGCGGGCTGGAAGGGGAGCGATGTTCTCGAGAACGCTCAGGCACTGGCGTCGTTAGGTGTCTCGACGGCAACGGTATCGGCTGTCGGAGATCGCCCGGTACAATGGCTAGAAGACCTGTTCGGTCCAATCATGTCAGATGTTCAGGCTATCGAACCGAAGTTAGCCGCTTGATTCCCGGTAGGAGACAGAAGTGAATCTTGAAGGCAAGGTCATCATCGTAATTGGCGCCAGCTACGGCATCGGGCGCGCCTATGCCCATGCTCTCGCGGCTGAGGGGGCCACCGTCGTTGCAGCGGCGCGCAGCTTGGGCAAGATCGAGAACGGCAAGCCGCAGAAAGATACGCTCGTCGAGACAATCGAGACAGGCAAGGACCTGCCCGGCTCCATCCACGCAAAGTCCTGCGATGTGCTGGTCGAGGCCGATGTCGTGCGCCTCGTTGACGAGACAGTGGCCGAATTCGGGCGCGTGGACATGCTGGTCAACAATGCCGCGATCTATTCCCACCACGATACGTTCGAGATCGATCAGCCGACCTGGGACCAGCACATGAATGTGAATTTACGCGGCCCCTATTTCGCCATGCGCGAAGTATCCCGTCACATGAAGCGACAGAAATCGGGCAGCATCGTCAACATCACCTCGGCAATGGCCGGATCGTCCGTAAAGGGGCACGCAGGCCACGACGACATGTTGCTTTATGGCATCACGAAGGCTGCGCTCAACCGGATGACGCACTTCTTTTCCGAGGAATTGAAAGAGTACGGCATTGCCGTGAACGCGCTCAGCCCGGGTGCCGTCGATACCGAGACATGGAACCGGCACGACGCACCCGCCGTGGCGGACTTCAAGGCTCAGGGACTTGTCCGGCCCTGCACGCCCGAAGCGCTCGGCGCGCCGGTCGTCAGCCTTGCCAGTCACACCGCCGAAAGCCTGACCGGACAAACGCTCCACATTGCCGAACACGGCAAGAGCTGGAACTAGTCAGCGAGCCGCGCAGTGATTCACGACCGGACACAGCTTCCCTGGGTGGCAAAGATCGCCGAGGCCTTCCCTGCGCATGATTTCAAGCGGTTCCACCAATCGACCCTTCCCGACTTGGTCCAAGCCAACGGGCATCTCGTGACGGACTACACCGCGTCGTTGCCACCCATTGCCTTCGTGACGGCTTCCGGAAACTCGTTCTGCTGGCAGGCACGCGCGGGAGGCATAAGCGCTGTTCAGGGAGTGGCTGATGCTGCCACCGTGGTCGAGCTCGACGAGGCAACTTTCTCCGATCATATCAACCAGCTGATTTCCGCCATGGGTGCGGTCCAGACGCGCAGGGCCAAGGTCGGCCAGGGTAAGCTGGAGGACTGGCGCGAATGGGAACCTGTGATCCGGTGTCTCACAGACGGAAAACCGATCTACAGTGAGGCCGTCCACGCCACGCTGACGGACCGACAAGGCAAACCGCTAGCTCTCACCCGCTCATTCCTGCCGGACGATCCGGTTGAGGACATGCGCCACTACCTGCAAACGATGGGCTATCTGCACGTCAGGGGCGCGTTCTCGCCAGACGAGATCGACATACTGCAATCCGAAGTCGCACGTTGCATGGAACAGTCAGTGCCGTGCGATCCGCGCTCGTGGTGGTCATTGAACAGCAGGGGCGAGGAACTGGTAACGCGGATCAACCATTGCGAGCGGTTTTCGCCCATGATCGGCGATTTCTCCCACGATTCCCGACTCGCCCGCTACGCCGGTCTGGCTGCGCCATTCCTGCGCGTGTGCGACGACCGTCTCGACGGACCCATGGTGTTCATCAAGCACCCCGACGTCGTCGAGGGAAAAGGCGACCTGTGGTGGCATATCGATGACGGCGTCGGAGGATCGCCAGTCATGAACCCGTTGATCCAGGTAGGCATCCAGCTCGACAAGGCGAATGCTGCGAATGGACAGGTCCTCCTCATGGCCGGCTCGCACCGCTATCACAAACGGCCCTATGCATGGGGTGAGGAGCAAGGTCTGCCCGTCGTCGCGCTGGAGACTGAACCGGGCGACCTTACAGTGCATTTCGGCGACACGATGCATTCGACCCCGCCGCCCAGTTCGCCGGATGCAGGGCGCAGGGTGCTCTATTACAAGTTCGCGCAGCCCAAGACCTTCGCGTGGGTGCCGGCGGGTTGCCATTACAACGATGCACTCTATGCCGTGGATGATCAGGGCCATGTGGCGGCGCGGGCTTCAGCCTACTGATCAGGGAGAGAATTTTATGACATACGAGATCAAGAACTGGGCAGGACCGATTGCGGCATTCGATCCGGCCGAACTGGCGGACCGCATGGCCGTGCTGCAACTGGTCAAGGTCTATGCGCTTGGCGTCGACATGCACGATTACGACCTCACTCGCAGCGTCTTCAGCGACGATGCCACTTCGAAGGGCGCAATGGGCGAGGCTGCGATTGACGAATATCTTCCGAAGGTATGGGGCGGCGCTCAGGAATATGCGGCGACCCAGCACAACATTACCAACCAGCACGTCGAAATGAACGGCGACGAGGCGCGCGTCATTTCCTATGCCATTGCCGTCCACAAGGCGAAGCCCGGTTCGGACATGACCAACCTCACTATGGGCGTGCAATATCGCGACTGGTGTCGCAAGACCGACAAGGGTTGGCTGATCCATCGCCGCGAGGCGGTCGCCCAGTGGACCGAGACGAGCCCGGCACCGCCTGCGGCCTGACGCCATGTCACGGGTAACGCCGTTTGTTCCGCACATTCCCGAGGCGACGCTCGACGACCTCCAGCGGCGGCTTGAGAACGTGCGATGGGCCCGCGAAGTCGGAAATTCCGATTGGAGCTATGGCGTCAGCGGCGAATACCTCAGCGAACTGGTCGCCTACTGGCGCCATGAGTTTGACTGGCGCAAGCAGGAAGCGGAGATCAACCGGTTCAATCATTTCACTACCGAGATCGACACGGTACCGATTCATTTCATCCGGCAACCGGGAGCAGGCCCCGCACCTATCCCGCTGATCCTCTCGCACGGCTGGCCGTGGACCTTCTGGGACCTCAGGCATTTGATCGGGCCTCTGTCGCGCCCGGAAGATTTTGGCGGCGATCCACGCGACGCCTTTGACGTCATCGTTCCGTCGTTACCCGGATTCGGTTTCTCCGGTCCACCAACCGAGCCCGGAATGAATTTTTGGCGAAATGCCGACTTGTGGCATCGCCTGATGACCGAAGTTCTGGAGTACCCTCGCTACGCAGCACAGGGCGGAGACTGGGGCGCGCTGGTCACAACCCAGCTTGGCCACAAGTATGCCGACAGCCTGATAGGTATCCACCTCACCAATGCCCTCCCGCTCGACAAGTTCAATACAGAGCGCAACTGGGACCTAAACGGAAACGCGATCCTGCCCGACGACCCACAGGCGCGGACCGCTGCCATTGCCCGCCAGCGCAGATTCGCCAGCCACGTCGCCGTCCACGTGATCGATCCGCAAACGCTGGCGTGGATGGCACAGGATTCGCCGGTTGGTCTGCTGTCGTGGCTGCTGGAACGCCGCCGTGCCTGGAGCGATTGCGGCGGCGATGTCGAAAGCCGGTTCACCAAGGACGAACTGCTCGTCAACGCGACGATATACTGGGCCACCGAAACCTTCGCCTCCTCAGTGCGGTATTACGCCGACACGGCGAATTTCCCCTGGTCGCCCTCGCATGATCGCAGCCCTGTCGTGGAAGCACCCACGGGCATCTCCTTCATGGTGCCGGATAGCGGTCCGGGCCCGAGGGAGGAACACCTTGCCTATTACAACCTGACCTATTCGAGCGAACACACCAGCGGCGGCCATTTCGCTCCGGCAGAAGAGCCAGGACGCATTATCGACGACATCAGGGCAACGTTTCGAGCACTCAGAGCCTGACGCGATCTCGGAAATTACTCTGGCTGCATATCCCGCACATAGTCGGTCAGGGCGTCGATCTCCTTGTCTTCGAACAAGCTGGACCACGGGGGCATGGCATCCGACAATCCGACCGCGCCACCGCCTTCCGCAATCGCCTTGCGGATCTCGGCCCGGTCCTTGGCCTTGAAAGCTGGCGTGTGGAAGCTCGAGGGCGGCGCGCCGAGCTGCTCCTTGAGCAAGGCCGCATCCGGCCCGTCGCCATTGCCGGTTTCACCGTGGCAGCGCGCGCAATTGGTGACATAGCTTTGCCGGATGTCGGCAACGCTCATCGTTGCGGCCTCGGTCGAGGCGGCAGCGACAGCGCCCGCACCGGCAATAGATGCCGCCGCACCCTGAGCCTTGGGCACCAGCTCGACGATTTCGCCATTGGGCGCGCTCGATGATCCCATGATCGTAACCAGAATGCGGTCGTCGGGCGTCTGAATCATCGAAGTGAATCCGCGCTGCGCGTATTTGTCGGCCTGGCCCAATGTTACCGGCTCCTCTGCCTTGCGGTTCTCGGCCAGGATTGCCCAGAACGTGCCCGAATAGTTGTCGCCGAACAGGTATTTCCCGTCGAGATCCGGCCAGCGCTTGCCGCGATAGACGATCCCGCCAATGACGGAGCGGTCGTATGCGGTGTGCTGATAGGTCCAGACCGGGCCGTGCTCGGTGCCGAGCACCGTTGCCGGCTTGTCCCAAGTCGTCTCGCGGCCGCCTTCGTCATAGGGGAACTGGTAATTGCCGCCTTTCTCAATGGCGTTGACTTCCTCCCAGGTGGTCGAACCGACATCGCCGGTCCACAACAAGCCGCTTGGCCTGTCTATATGGAAGCGGAAGGGATTGCGCAGACCGATGGCATAGAACTCGCCCAGCGCGCCGGGCACATCGAGAAATGGATTGTCCGCCGGAATGGTATAGCCCTGCGTCTTTCCGCCTTCGGGCTGGCGCGGGATCGCCACGCCGCTCTTGCCGGTCACATCGATACGCAGGATGCCGCCGGACAGCGTCTTGTCGACACGCTGGTAAGCGGCATCAAGGCTCATCTCGCCCATAGACAGATAGAGCATCCCGTCCGGCCCAAGCTCGACATGGCCGGCATTGTGATATTGCGAAGGCGGACGCTCCTGCGCGATTAGGTCAAAACGCGATGCAAGCCGGGCATTGGCGTCGCGCAGCGAAAGGTCGAAGCGCGACAGGTAATTGGTCTGCTTCTCCGGCGTGTAGCTGGTGAAATAGATGTAGACGGATCCCGCGCCCTCACCTTCGGTGCCATATCGCGGATCGAAATCGAAACCGAGCGCACCGTTCTCCAGGTTCACTTCACCAACTACGTCGGCGAAATCGAGCAGCAAGTCCTTGTTGCCGTTGTCGGGATAGCCCATGCGGTAGAGCCGCCCCGCCCGCTCAAGCACCAGCATCGACCCTTCGCGGCCCGGCTCCATACGGATGGCGATGGGCTGCAAAAGTTGCGTCTTGGTGTTGACCGGCACAGTCATCCAGTCGCCTTCGACCGAGACATTCTGCCGCACGCGGAATTCGGCGACAGAATCGCGGAAATCCTGGTTAGCAACGTAGAGTGCCGCGGCGACCAGTGGCAGCACCGTCACCAGCACCGCCAGCCAGGTCCATGGCTTGAGCATAAGCTTGATTGTCGCAACGATGACGGCAATCAGCCGCCCGCCAATCGAACCCCTTCCCTGCTCGTCCCGGTCGCTCCCGAACAGCGCGTAGCCTATCCAAAACAGGATGATTGCGACCAGGAATGCGCCGACCAGTAACTGGTGCGGAAACACGTCGCTGGTCATCAGGAACAGGTAGAGCGAGCCCGCTCCCCAGGCGGCACCCCACACATAGACCTGTTTGCCCGTTCGTTCGGCGGACGAAAACAGCGCTTGCGGAAACAGCCAGGCGGACAGGGCAAACGCAATGAATCCGCCGACCGTGAGGCAGGTCAACGCGCCGACGATTTCGGTGCGCATCAGCGGCATGTCGGGCAGCGGCAGCGCCAGGCGGATAAGGGCCTGGGTGATGCCTGCCATCGCCACGCCAAGCAGCACGGCCAAAACAACGATACCCAGACTAATCAGTACTGAACCAGCTCGTTGCATTGCCACCCGCCTGCTTCGCCACCATACGCTCGTCACAACCCACGTGCCCTCGCGTTCATAGAGGCACAGGCCAGCCTGAGACTGTCCCGCCACTTCGAACTGCGGGCGTCGCTGCGCAATCTCGCCGACAAGCGGTTCAAACGCACAGTCGGAACGCCCGAACCGGGCCGCACGATATTCGTGAGCCTGCACGGCACTCTCTGACACACTGATTGCCGCACCAATCCGGCGTGCTACAGTGCAGGCGTGACAAGCGCGGGAGGGTGGATTGGACCATCGGTTTGAATATGTGATTGGCGATCTGATCGCCAACGTCGTGCTCGGCGGGATCGTCGGCTTGCTCTGCTGGCTCATTGTCGGGCCATCGTGGAACATGTGGATTGCGATGTTCCTGATGATGGCGATCGGCAGCATCATTGGCCTCGTCGGCTTCTTCGTCACCGCGCGCTGGCTCGGCGCGATGGAATCGATGGTGCCGCTGATGTTCACCGGCGAGTTGACCGGCATGGTCGTGGGCATGGCTGTTCCGATGATACAGCCCTTCTCCGCCATGCAGAGCCTGATATGGGGCCTGGTGTGCGGAGCAGCCTCAATCGTCATAATCTGGATCGCCAATTCGCTGCTTCGTGGCGTGACAAGGGACGGAAAGGAAGCGCGCAATGGCTGATGCCGTTACACAGGCCAAATGGGACAGGCTCGCCCCACGCTTCGACACCATGGCCAGCAAGGGCGCGGAAAAGCGCTGGGCGCCTTTCAAGAGCGCGCTGTTCAGCGAGATGGAAGGCAAGGTGCTGTTCCTCGCTCTCGGCACCGGGCTCGACATCCCGCACTTCCCCAAGGGGCTCAACATAACCGCGCTCGACATCAGCCCGGTGATGATCGAGCACGCGCAGGAGCGCATCGCCGAATACGACGGCACCATCGAAACGCACGTGATGGACGTTCACGACATGCCGTTCGAGGACGACAGCTTCGACATGGTTGTGACCAGTTGCACGTTCTGTTCGGTGCCGCGCCCGATCGAGGGCCTAAAGGCGCTGCATCGGGTGCTGAAGCCCGGCGGCAAACTGCTGATGTTCGAACACACCGGCAGCCGCTGGTATCCGTTCCGCTACATGATGAACCTAATGACGCTGATCACGCGCAAGCTGGGGCCGGACATGAACCGCCCGACTGTGAACAATGTGCGCGCGGCAGGTTATCGCGTCACCGAAGTCCGCAACGTGTTCCTCGATGTGGTCAAGACGATCAAGGCAGTGAAGGAACCAGCCTAAGGTCCGATATACTGGATCGTATCCTGCTGCGGATCGGGCGTGTCCGCTTTCCAGCGCACCGAGCCGTAGGGCCGTTCAAGCCTGCGGCGAATCGTAATGCCGCCCGGCGTCTGGTCGAAACCTTGTGCTTCTTCCTGAACGTCCCAGTCCATCTGGGTGTAGCGGTCGCGCATACGAAGATAATCGCCCCAGGTCGGGCAGTGAAAGCGCTCGGTCCACAGCGCCATGTCCTCGATATCGCGGGAGATCGACCACTCGAAGCCGCCGATACGCTTTCGCATGCGCTGCATGCGCATCATCACGCCGTAGAAATCGCGCGCACGGTCGGGATCGACACGGTAGTCGACCTCGACCACGATCGGGCCGGAGCGTAAACTCACGCCAAGAGCTACGTTCGGCTCGAAACCGATATCGACGGAATCCTTTTCGCCTTCTTCGTCACGCGAGAGAGGCAACCAGTAGCCGACAAGGAATGTGAGCAGGGTGACCGCGCCGGAAACGTAGTGAGCATTTGTCACACCGATCCCGCTGGCAAACGCGCCCCAAGCCCAGGCTCCGAGCGCGACGCCGGACGTGAGCGACGAACCATAGAGCGACAAGGCGCGGGCTGCCACCCAGCGCGGCGCAGACAGCTGCACGTTGATGTTGAGCAATGCTATGTTGAGGATGTTGGCCAGCCCGATCACGAAGTAGGCC
>CAYPFE010000100.1:0-8978 GCA_964409895.1 uncultured Novosphingobium sp. | reverse complement strand
GCCAGCAAGTCGACATCCTTGCGCAGCAGCGGTGCACCCAGCGAAAAGGCCGCGGGCGACGGCAGGCGTGCATAGACCTCGAAAGCATAGCTGCGGCCGCTGCTCGCGTTGATAAGTTCGCAGAAGGCAGTCTTGTCGATGCCCAGCGTGACGGCGGCCTGCGCTGCAGCATGGCCGACGCCGAAATGGGCGGCCATCAGCGCGTTATTGACGATCTTGGCGCGCTGGCCGGAGCCTGCCGGGCCGAGACGAACGATCATCTTGCCAAAGGTTTCGAACACGGGCCTGGCCGATTCGAAAGCTCCATCCGCGCCGCCACACATCACTGTCAGCACGCCTGCCTCCGCAGCCGGGCTGCCACCGCTGACCGGCGCGTCGAGGAAGGCTATCCCGCGCTCGGCGCAACGCACCTCGAGCTTCTCGCAGCTTTCGGGCAGGATTGTCGAATGAATTGCGAGCAGCGAGCCTTCGCACATCGCCGGAATCAGCTGGTCGCAAATTTCGGCAACGCCGGCATCGTTGACGACGCAGACGCCCACGTGATCGCAGGCGGCACCAAGTTCAGCCACCGTCGCGACCGTTGCAGCGCCCTTCCCTGCCCATTCCTCCATGACTTCGGGGCGCCGCGCCCAGATGGTCAGTGGATAGCCCGCGTCGAGCATCCGCTGCGCCATAGGCGCGCCCTGGCTGCCGACGCCGATAAAGCCTGTCTTGAGCTTGCTCATCCCGCCGTGATCCCCGCGTCGATATTGATGCAGGCGCCGTGATAGGCACGGCCCTGCGGCGAGGCGAGCAACGCGATCATGTCCGCGACATCATCCACCTCAACCAGCCCTCTAAGGCCCGAATAGCGGGCGATCAGGTCCATCTCGGCGTCTTCCGGAAAGCCCATCCCTTCGGAGATGTTGGTCATCATCCCGCCCGGAGCGACGGCGTTGATCCGGACTGGTTTCCGCTGGTATTCCATCGCCATGGCCTTGGTGAGGTTCAACAGCCCCGCCTTGCTCGCGCAATAGGCGGTGGCATAGGCTTCGCCGATGAATGCGGCGGAAGAACAGACGTTGACGATCGCACCTTCGCTTTCCAGCAGGTGTGGCATCGCTGCCTGGCACAGCAGGAACGGCGCGGTCAGGTTCACCGCGATTGTGAGGTCGTAATTCTCTCTGGCGATATCGGTGAAATGGGCCATGCGGATGACACCGGCGATATTGCACAGCGCATCGAGCCTGCCGAAGTGCGAAACCGCCGAATCGATCACGGGCGCGCAGGCATCCGCATCGGCGAGGTTCGCATGATGCAGCAGCACATCACTGCCCGAAATCATCGCTCCGGTTTCCTCGAGCCGCTCCTCATGGACATCGACCAGGCAAAGCTTCGCGCCGGCTTCGGCCAGTCGCAGCGCCGTGGCGCGCCCCAGGCCGGAGGCTGCACCGGTGACCACGGCAGTCTTGCCGTTCATGTCGGGTGTCAGTGACAATTTCTTCTCCCGTCAGCCGCTCCAGGGCAGCCCTGCTTCGTAGTTCTTGATCATCTCGAAGACCACGCCCTGAATCTCCGAACCGCGCGGCCAGCCGGCGTGTATCGCATATTGCAGAACGAATTCCATCAGTTCGGCAGGCTTGCAATTGCCGCTCTGCATGGCCGAGTGGAAGTGGCTCTTGATCGGGATTTCGCAGCGCGAATCCGCAACCGCGACCAGCGTGATCCAGCGCCGCGATCGCTCGTCCAGACCGCGCCGGCACCACATCTCGCCGAAGATGAAGTTGAGGATGCCCGCTTCCATATAGGGCACGCCGTTGTTGGGCGGAGGTCCGCCGAAGGTCATGACCTTGAGGAATTCCGCCTCGCCCTCGACCTGGCGCTGCTGCGGATCCCAGTCGCCTGCGCGCAGCGGAGGAGTGTCCGCCGGTGCCAGCCCCAGTTCGTCCTGCACCTGCGTGATCGCCTCGTCGAGCGATGCGCCCTTCGACCAGCCGGCATAGCAAGCGAGGTGCAATGCCGCCTCGCGCAGTTCGGACAGCGACAGCTCGCCTTCCTTCAGCGCACCGCGCACGTAATCCGCGAGGCGGTCCTTGGGCCCCGGCGTGTTCGCCGATCCCGCCATGGCGATCAGGTAACGCGACCGGCGGTCAAGCCCCGGCCGGGTCCAGACCTCTGCGAAGACGAAATCGCGCCAGGTTTCCTGATAGATCGTCGCCGGTTCTGGCGCGTCCCTGCCGGTCACCGCCGCCTGCACCTCGCTGCCGCGCGCGCGCCGCTCGGCGATATTGCCTGATTCAGCCATCCTCTTGTTCTCCCTTAGCCTTCGAGGCTCATCCAGATATTCTTGGGCTGGAGGAAGGCGTGCAAGCCTTCCACCCCGCCCAGCCGGCCATGTCCGCTGTGCTTGAAACCACCGAACGGGCAGTTGGGCTGCATCGCCTCGCCCGAGCCGTTGACGTGGATCATGCCGGCGTCGAGCTGGCTGGTCACGTAATGCGCGCGCCTGAGGCTCTGCGTGTGGACATAGGCGCCAAGGCCATAATCCGTCGCATTGGCAAGCGCGATCGCTTCTTCCTCGTCGTCGAACGGCGTCACCACCAGAACGGGGCCGAACACCTCGTGCTGGGCAATCTCGCTCTCGTTGGCGACGTCTGCAAGGATCGTGACCGGCAAGAAGAAGCCATCCGCGCAATCGCCGCCCATGCGCTCGCCGCCGCAAAGGATGCGTCCGCCCTGCTCCGCCCCGCGTTCGATCATGCCGGAGATGCGCTTGAGCGCCGCTTCGGTGATGACCGGTCCGAGCATCGTCGCCTGGTCCATCGGATCGCCAACCTTGATGTGCGCGGCAACACCGCCAAGGATCTGCAGATACTGATCGTAAACCCCGCGCTGCACGAGCAATCGCGTGCCGTTGACGCAGCCCTGCCCGTTGGCACTAACCGCGCCGGTGATGCCTTTCTGCGCCGCCTTCATCAGATCGGCGTCGTCGAATACGATAACAGCAGACTTGCCGCCAAGCTCCAGCCCGCAGGGCTTGAGCGTCTTCGCGGCATTCGCCATCACCATCTTTGCGGTCCGGTCCGAACCGATGAACTGGATCTTGTCGATGCCCTCATGCGATACCATCGCCTCGCCGACATCGGCAGCCGCCGTGATGACGTTGACGACGCCCGGCGGGAAACCCGCCTCCAGCATCATTTCGACCAGTTTGAGCGCACTGTACGGCGCAAGTTCGGGCGACTTCAGCACGATGCAGTTGCCAGCTGCCAGCGCAGGGGCGATCACCATGGTCGCGGCAAAAAGAGGCCCGTTCCAGGGGATGATGACGCCAACAACGCCGTAGGGCACGTAGCTCACCTGGTCATGCGCCGGTCCGCCCCACATCGGCACGGTGCGGCCGTGTATCTTGTCCGCCCAGCCACCGAAATAGCGGAACTTCTGCGCGGCATCGAGGCCCATGAAGGGTGCAGCCATCGAGATGCCGCCGTTCTCGACGATCAGCGAAGGCGCGAATTCAGCCGTCCGCGCCTCCAGCATGTCGGCGAGCTTCATGAACAGGTTTCGCCGTTTGTCCCCGGGCATGTTGCGCCACGCCGGCAGCGCGGCACGGGCCGCGGCCACCGCCCGGTCAAGGTCATCGGTGCTGGCCATCGCGAATTCGCGGGTGACCTGACCATTGGCCGGATAGACATGCGCCATCGTCTCGCCACCGCCTGCTTCCTCCCGGCTGTCGCCGATGATCAGCGGGTGTGACGGCAATGTGCTCAGATCGGGTGAGAGAAATCCCACGGCTCCACTCCTTCGTTCGGTTTGCGCCCCCCATAGCCAGACATGCCGGGGTGCGCACCCTCAAAATTCGCGAGCGTCAGCGATTGAAAAAATTTACGTGAGGATCAGGCCGCGTTGAGTCTGCCGCGAAATCCGGCCTCGCGGGGCTCGCCAATGGTGTAGGTCACGGCGAGATCATCGATAGTCTCCGGATCAAGCGCTTCGGCGAAGGCGAGTCCGGCTTCCCGCTCCCTGACCCATTTTACCTCACCCGCGATCGATCTGAGATCGGCGATGCGAAGCGAGACCTCGTCGCCAACCTCCAGGCCATCGATCCGTCCGAAGATCGATCCGTCCGAAGATGCAGCAGCCGCCTTCGGAGATGTTGGCCAGTTCGACCTGGTGAACGATCCAGCTTGATTTGCGGCAACGCGCATCGAGCAGCACTGGCTGCCTGGGGTTCGCACGGTTGGTTTTCGTCTCGAACGTCAAAACAGTCTCCTTGGGCAAGCCGGCGCAGCCTAACCGAATAAGGTAAACGACCCTTGAACCGGCTTTAACCGGCTTGATTCGTCCTGCATCAGGCTGAATGACCGTTTCACGGAACAAACGGAGTGACGCAAATGCCCAGAATACCGCCGATTTTCAGCCCGGATCACTGTCCGGAAGACGCGGACGCGGCTACACGCGCCGACATTGCCGACTTCTTCGAAACACTTTTTCCCGGCAAGGAACCGCCACAGATCGATACCGGCCATACCGGCATGGCGCTGGCCGCGCACAGCCCGAAATTCGCCGCTAGCCTCTCCCGCCTGACCCGCAGCGCCGTGCTGGAAATGGCATGGTGCGAGCGCCGTGACCTTGCCGAACTGGCGGTTCAGGCGGTCAACATCCATTTCGACAGCGGCTTCTCCTTCGAAACGCGCATGGGCAACGCCGAAGCCACGGGCCTGGGCATGGACCGCCTTGCGGCACTGCCGGTCTGGCGTACGAGCAGCCTGTTCGACGAGGAACAGCGGCTTGTCCTCGAATATGTCGAAGCCGCCGTGACGGGCAGAGTTCCGGACGATGTCTTCGAAAAGGTCAGGGCCCGCTATGGCGACAAAGGCACGGTCGAACTGACGGCCCTTGTCGGCACATTCTCACTGTGGGCGATGCTCATCAACGCGACCTTGTGATTTCCAGCGGTCTGCGCTCGGTGTCGAGCCGGACCAGCAAGTCCGCGCGCACGGGCATTTCAGCCAGCATGTGGCGTGTCAGCCGCTCGTAATGCTGGATGAAGCGGGCGATTTCGGGCTCGCTCATCACGGCGTTCGCATCCCTGCGAGCGCTGACTGCCAACTCCTCCTCCTGCTGAAGCCGCCATAAGTGAACCACTTCGAAGCCCGGAGCCGCCAGCATCACTAGCTTGTCGATGCTGGCAAAGAATTTCTGATAGGTATCACCCAGCACCCGGTTGACGTACCTCCGCCAGATACCCTCAGGATCCTCTCCCGCTTCGAGTTCATTGATCGGGTCCGCGAGTGCGTCTTCATCCTGCGGCCGCGCGCCCACGCACCATCCCTCCAGCAGCAGCACCTCGCACCCAGGCGGCGCAGGCGCCCAGGCATCCGGCGGCAACCGGTCGTCGTTCGCCTTGTCGAACCGTGGCAGCCTCACCGCCTCGCCTCCCCCAAAGGCATCGAGCACCCGTCCGCCAAGTTCGAGATCGTGCGTTCCCGGCGGTCCGCGTGTGGCGAACAGCGGATGTATAGCATGCGCCAGTTCCTCGCGTTCCGCGCGTGTGAGGTAAAGATCGTCGATCGACAGCATCGCAGCTGCCAAACCCTTCGCGGTGCACGCCTGCACCGCGGCTTCGGCCAGTGTCGTCTTGCCGCTGCCCTGGGCCCCGCAAATCCCGATCACGACGGGCCGCGATGCCTTCCCGGCCAAAGTGCATTCAATGAGGCCGATCAGCGCGCCAAGGGCAGCAGGATCGGGAGCGCTCACAGCGTGAAGGTCGCCGCCTGGCCGTGGCGGACGCCCTGTTCATCGAGGATGTTCCAGACGATAGCCTGCTCGATCGTGAACCGCCGCCCGCTTGAGGCAATGCGTACACCCGAATAATCATCGATGAAGCCTTCGCGCGTGACACGGTCCAGCAGCGCCTGGCGTTCCTCTCTCAGGGACGCTTCGGCAGAAAGGCGCGACGGTGTGCGCAGGATCGTCTCGACATCATAGTCAAAGGCGGCAAGCGCGCGGGCATTGGCGAAGAAGAAGATCGGGTCGGGCTCGGTTCCATGGGCAAGGATCGCTGCAGGAGCGTGCCACATCGACGCCACGAGATCGTCACCCGGTTCCACCAGCGGCCTGCCCAGGAACCGCTCGAAGCTCTCGGCGACAAGCGCAATCCGGCCATCCGCCGCCGCCGCGCGATAGTGTTCAGGTACAGGATCGGCAGACACGAATCCGGATCAGCTGACTGCGACAGGCTCGGGGATAAGTTCGCCCGCGCGTTCCGGCGATCGGATCGAGCGGAGGATGAACCCCACGTAGAACTGCGCCAGCTCGTCCAAGGGATAGTCTGACAGCGCGTCGATCGGCGAGCCGTCCTCATGCAGGTACCAGTCGGCACCGTTATAGATCATGCGCATCACGGTGGTGATCGTCAGGTAGATATCGAGATCCTGCAGGAACAGACCTTCCGAAACTCCCTCCTCGAGAATGGTACACCAGGCGTCGTAGGTGTCCTTGCGCGCCTTGAGGATGTGGGCGAAGTCCGGACTGCGCCGGAACAGCCGCCGTTCGTGGAAAACGACGGTGTGGGCATCAGGCTCGACTGTCACGATATTCAGCAGTTCGACCAGCAAAGTCACGAAACGCTGTTCGGCATTCACCGGCAACCGGCCGATCCTCAACGCACAGTCCAGCTGTGCCTGGACGGCATCGCGAACGATTTCCTCTAGGATTTCCTCCTTGGTGGCGAAATGGTGATAGAGGCTGCCCGAGAGGATATCGACATCGTCGGCAATCTGGCGAACGGTGGTGGCCTCGAATCCGAACTCGGCGAAACGGCGTGCTGCGGCTGTCAGGATGAGTTCTCGCCGGTCCACACCGGCGCTTGCGGACTTGCCCTTACCCGCCTCGTCACTGCGCGCAGCTGATCTTGTGCGGAGAGTCGTCTGCCTGCCTGCCATCGGCCACCCATCTTTCCCGTGGCCCGCCCCCACGGCAGGCGACCAGTGTTCTTGTCTGCGGCCCTTCTAGCAAGGCGCTCACCACTTGGCGAGCCATGCAATGCACCTGATGTCAGGCTACTGGCGTCGCATTGAGGCGTTCGATCAACCCATCATGGGGCTGCACGAATTCGAGATAATGGCCGAGTTCGGGAACCTCGACATAGATGGCGCGGCAAAATCCCGGCGTGTCGCTGTCGAGGCGGACTTTCCAGCCGCCCTCCTCGATCCGCCGCCTGAGCGCGCTCCAGCCCGTCTCGTCCGGCACGCAATAGCCAAAGTGATGGAATTCGAGCACGAAGTCGCCGCCGGGTGGCGCGTGATCGGTGTAGAGTTCCATGCCGGCACCTACCCCGCAGGTTATTTCGTACATCATGTTGCCAAGCCAGACCGAGCGCAGGGTAATGCTGCCGCCCGGAGTCTCGTTACCGGTCTCGCGAAACTCACGGACACCGAAACGCCTGCGGAAAATATCGGCAGCACGCTCGATATCATTTGTGACATAGCCGACGTGATAATGGTCGTTGTGGAGCAATCCCCTTGCCGGATCGAAGACCGGGACGGGACGGTTGAATTCCATGGTTTCCTTGCTCCATCCAGCCTGCCAGAACTGGTCCCGGCGATGTCATTAATGCCGGGGAGGCCAGCTTATGCAACTTACATTTCCAATGCCGCACCTGGCCGAGCTGAAGGGCATGACCCAGCCCTGGGAATATGGCGTCACCGGGCCCGACCAGTTGCGCATGGCGAAACGGGCCGAGGAACTGGGGTACGACATCATCGGAATCCCGGAACATCTCGCCGTGCCGCCCGCCCATATCGAGGATACAGGGAGCTTCTGGTTCCATTCGGTCGCGGCGATGGCCGCCTTTGCCGGAGCGACATCGAAGATCCGGCTCAACAGCTGCGTCACGATCCTGCCGTTCCAGCACCCGATCGTCATGGCCAAGGCGCTTGCGACGGCGGACTGGATGAGCGGCGGAAGAGTCAACGTCACCTTCGGCCTGGGGTCCATCGAGCAGGAATACGACTATCTCGGCGTTCCCTTCCGGGGCCGCGGCGCGAGAGCGGACGAGTATCTCGACGCGATCATCGCCCTGTGGACGCAGGATCGCCCGAGCTTCGAGGGCAGATTCGTGCAGTTCAGGGACGTCGGCTTCGATCCGAAGCCGGTGCAGAAGCCGCACCTGCCGGTCTGGATCGGGGGAGACAGCGATGCCGCGCTGCGGCGCGTGGCGAAGTACGGTTCAGGCTGGATCATCTCCTACCGCACGGACCCCAAGGACATTCCCTCGCGGGTCGAACGCATCAAGTCTCATCCGGACTGGAAGGACCGGCCGTTCGACGTGATGTACGGGCTCGGCACTTCGCGGCTGACGCTCAACCATGTGCCGCGCGACGATCCGTCGGCACAGCCTGGGATGAGCGCGCAGGAGATCGTCGATGCGCTCTCCATGTACAGGGATCTGGGCGTCACCGTCAGTTCAGTCCCGATCCCACCGCTTGCCGATTGCGATGCTTATCTCGATTACGCCCAATGGGTCATCGAGGAAGTGAGACCGCACATCTGAGCCCGGAAGCCTGCGGGAAAGCCGGGAACGTGCGATTTACATTGGCTCAAAAACCGATAGAGCTTGTGCCAAACGCAAGGGAGAGAGGAATGCGCCGTCACCTGCTGAGCGCCATCGCCGCCGCCGGGCTGGCCCTGACCGCAACGGCCTGCAAGGACAAGAACGAGCCGCAGCCCTTCGACAATGTCGGGGCGGGCGAAGACTGGCTCGCGGTCGGCGGCGGGGCGGACGAAACGAGCTATTCCAGGCTCGAACAGATCAACGTCAAGAATGCGGACGAGCTCGGTCTCAAATGGTCGCTGGACCTTCCTGGCGAGGTAACGCTGGAGGCTGCGCCGCTGGCAGTCGGCGGAATGCTCTATTTCCCGGGAACCTATGCCGCCGTCTACGCGGTGGATGGCAAGACCGGTGCGCGTCGTGAAGATCACGGTCGAGACGGCGG
>CAYPFE010000099.1:0-9000 GCA_964409895.1 uncultured Novosphingobium sp. | reverse complement strand
GCAGCCGGTCCTGCAAGTCGAGCGCGATCGATGCGGCATTGGCAGCGCTCGAGGCCACGGCGTAGAGCGCATCGCCCCAGCTGTTGCGCGTCAGCACGTCGCTCGCATGATCGTCGATAACGTCGGCGATGCCGCCCATCACCCCGTCCCAGAAAACGGGCAGGACCGTCTCGGTCAGCTTGGAAAAGCCCGGGAAGTCGGTGAACAGGATCGCCGCCAGCGCGCGTTCGCGGTCCACTGTCTCCGGCGCCGGTGCGCGGGCGAAGTCGCGAGAGATGCCGGCCGGGTCGATGACATGCGATGTGCCCGCCAGTTCGCGCCAGGTGGCGACATCGCCGCCGGTGCCGCCCGCACCGCGCGCCGGCTTGCCGTCCCACAGCGCCAACTGCAGCGGGCGGTTGCCGAGATGCTGCGCGCGCAGCTTCGCCAGGCCCATGGCGACGCGGCTGCCATAGGCGAATTGCTCCGGGTCGCCGACATAGGGCATTTCCGTCGCCATCGTCACTTCGCTGGCGGCCTTCAGGCAGTGTTCGAAACGCGCGACCCAGGCGTCCCCTGCAGGCCTGACCGAATGCTCGATAAAGTGCTCGACATCGAAAGGCAGCACGACATTGAGCTCCGCGCCCCTCGCCAGGATCGCCTCGGCGACGAGGATATCGGCTCCCGCAGCAAGCGCGCCGAAGGCGAAACCGGCGCCGGCATCCTCAAGCCATGCATCGATCCGCGCGCGCAGCCCCGCCTCGATCCCGGGGTCGCCGGCGAAGATGTGGCCACAGAAATGGATAACCCGCACCGGTTCGATCGGCGCCAGCAGCGCTTCGGCCCGGTCTTCGTCGAGCCCGATGTGGTGCGCCAGCAATTGCAGCTGGCGGAACGTGGTTGACCGCGCGCCCTAATCTTCTCCGACGAAGTCCGCTGCCAGTGCCAGGCTCGCCGCGCAGGCATCCGCATCCTTGAGCAGCAGTTCCGCCTCGGCGCGGGTCGCCGCCATGAAGAAATCTGCGGGTTCGGAAACCTGGGGCAATGCCAGCAGGTCGCGGGCAATACGGCTGCCTCTCTCTGCCTGACCGGCGAGCACTGCGAGGCTGGCGGCATTGATACCCGGATAGGAATCGCCGCTGTCCACATAGATCGCGTCATAGGCATCGGCAGCGGTTGCCAGGGCCTGCTTCCGCGCTTCTCCGGCAGGGAGCTCGAGCGCGCGGTCCTTGAGGATTCGCGCGCCGATGGCCTGTTCATGAGGGTCCTGCGACGTACTCAGGCCGTATGTCGCGAACAGCTGCGCGGCACGGTCGGTATCGCCCATGCGCGCAAGCGCGAGAACCTGCGAATAGCGGATCGCGGTAGAGTCGTCTCCCTGCGCAATCGCCGACACCCCTTCGTCGAAGGCGCCGATCAGGTCCCCCCGTGAAATCGCGGCCCGTGCCTTTTCGGCGGCGGAGGTCACCGGCGATGCTCGGGCCATGGCAGGGCAAGCGGCGGATTCGTTGCCATCTCAGGAATCGTCCGATTCCAGTCTTGCCATCGCGAATTTCTTGCGCACCAGCTTGCCGGTGATGACCACAGCGGGGAAGAACAGCGCGGCGATAGCGAAGATCAGCCAGAAGATGTCGCCGATGTCTGCCCTGCCGTCCATTAGGTCACTGATGTTTTCCGAGCTGAAGGTGATGGCAAAGGCCCATAGCAGCACCGCAACATAGATCGCCTCGCGGTCCTGCAGCATGATGCCGATCCCGTTGTCTTCGGAGCCCGCCTTGCTGCCCGATGCCGTACGGAAGCGCTCCAGTTCCGTCTCGGCCTGCTGCCTTCCCGAGCGAACCTCTTCCAGCTCGCTGCGCAGCTTCACCAGTTCGCGGGTGCTAGTGGCGATTTCGGTCGATTGCGCCTTGGCGTTGTCTTCGTGCTCTGTCAGCTGCACTTCAAGGGCCTGGCGTTTGGCGCGTTCGCCGGCGAGCTGCTTGCGCATGTCGGGCATCGCGAAATCGACGATTCGGTCGATCACACTCGCCGCCAGCGGATCGGAGGCAAACCGCCTGAGCCAGCGCTTCCAGCCGTCGAGATCGGAATCGGACGACAGTCTCGCATATTCGGCCAGCCCCGGCCGCTCGAGAATATCGCCGATCCGCATCAGCAGGTTGAGCCAGGCGGTGTTGGCGGTGCCTTCCGCCCCTTCCGGCATTAGCTCGGCCTGGATCGACTGGAATTCCAGCGGCAGTTCGCAGGCATCGATCTGGACGGCCACCAGCCTGTCGCGGACCTTGCCGGTGCGGGCCTCGTTGCGAACCCAGTCGGATTCGACCGAATCGGCCGACCACAGTACGAGCAGTGCGCGCGCTTCCTCGATCTACTTTTCGATCTCTCGATCAAAGGCCGATCCCGCTGAGATGCCTGCATCGTACCAGACATCGACTCCAAGCTCGGCCAGAGCTTCGCGAATAGCACTGCAGCGTTCGCGATCCTTGCGAGAATAGCTGATGAAAACGTCTGCCATGGCACCCCTCCGCATGCATTCCCCGAGCTTTCATAACAACTGCTGGCGACTGAGGCCAACATGTTCGGTGACTTGCAAAGCTCATGGTAAATGCCCGGGCGAGGACATAAAAATTTCGGTGCAAAAATACCGATAGACAGCCTCAAATTTCCGGAGTACCGGCGCTCGCCCGGCCAATTATGGACCCAGGGTACTCTTAGGAACCGCACATGAAGAAAACTCCTTTGTTTCTTATGCTTGCTTCGGCTTCGTTTGCCCTGTCCGCGTGCCAGGAAAAGGCTGAAGAAGCTGCCCCGGCCGCTGAAGAAGCTGCCCCGGCTGCTGAAGAAGCTGCTCCGGCCGCTGAAGAAGCTGCCCCGGCTGCTGAAGAAGCTGCTCCGGCCGCTGAAGAAGCCGCTCCGGCTGCTGAAGAAGCTGCTCCGGCTGCTGAGTAAGCGAAAAGCAACGGCTTTCCCTTTGGGGGCTGAAAGAAGGGCGCGCTGGTATCTGCCAGCGCGCCCTTTCCTTTTTGGGCCGGTTCCAACCGTACCGCATGACCCGCGACAAGCGCGGCTGGCGAAAAACCCTTGATTGGAGCAGCCGGGGCCGCGATGAATGCGAATGATTCGTCAGTTGACGAATATGGAAACGCAGCGGCCAGGGGAGGAACGCCATGAAATTCGGCATCATCATCAACCGCAAGATGGTCGACCGGTCGTCCTCGGACCCATACGGCCCGCTTTACAGCTATCTCAACGAAATGGAGGATCTCGGCTACGACCTCGGCTGGTGCGGGCACCACCGTTTTTCCGAATCGACGGCTTTTGGCGGCGAGGAAGCGACAGAACCCAGCGCCCCGCTGACCATGCTGGCCCCGCTGATGGCGCGGACCACAACCATGCAGTTCTGCACCAACATCATGCTGTTGCCCTGCCGTCATCCTCTGGAGCTGGCGGAAGAGATCAACACGTTGAACGAAATGGGCAACAACCGCTTCATCCTCGGCGGCGGCATCGGCTACAAGCCCGACGAGTTCGAGAATTGCGGCTGGAACTTCAAGACGCGGGCGAAACGATTCGAGGAAATCCTGGAAATCCTGCCCCAGGCGATGACCGGCGAGCGCTTTTCCTATCAAGGCAATCACTTTCAGATCGACAATGTCACCGTGCAGCCGCCGGCGCTGCGCGGGGAAGTTCCGCCGATCTGGATCGGTGCGGTCAGCGATCCGGCGATGCGGCGCGCAGGCCGGCTCGGCGACGGCTGGATCATCAGCTTCGCCGAGCACCTGCTCGAGCTGAAGGACAAGGTCGCGACCTACAAGGCGATCGCCGCCGAGCATGGCCGCAGCTCGACGCTGGCGCTGATGCGCGACGTCCACATCGCGCCCACCAAGGCCGGGATCGATCCGGACTTCCTCAAGAACGTCATCACCGTCTGGCAGGCCTATGACGACATCGGCTCGAAGGCCGACCGCGACCCGCTTGCCGACGAGGTGATGTTCGGCGGCAAGGAGGTCAGCCTCGAGGAATTCGCACCCAACCGCGCGGTGGTCGGCGATCCGGAGGACTGCTGCCGGGAGATGCAGCGGATCAAGGAAATCATCGATCCCGAATGGTTCTTCATCACGCCGACCGGCGTTCCCGATCCGCAGCAGCAGGTCGCGGAACTCCGGCTGTTCGCGAAGGAAGTCATGCCGCACTTCAGGGACTGAGCAACCGTGACAGCGGGCAATCCGCGGGTTAGACTGTGCGGGACACGCCGACACGTCTTGCGCAACGGGAGAAACTGATCATGGCCACTCTTGCCGAAACCCCCACATTCACAAAGCTGAAGGTCGCTCCCGCGACGCCGCGTATCGGTGCCTATATCGAGGGCGTCGACCTTACCGAGGAGCAGAGCGACGAGGCGATCGCCGAAATCCGCCAGGCGCTGCTCGATTACAAGGTGATCTTCTTTCGCGACCAGGACATCAGCCACGAACAGCACATCGCCTTCGCGCGGCGCTTCGGCGATCTCGAAGTCCATCCCATCTCCGAAAACAAGGGCCAGGAACATCCCGAGGTGTTCCACCTCATGACTCGTCCAGACGGCTCCACCAGCGGTGCGGACATGTGGCATTCCGACGTCACCTGGCGCGAAATTCCCTCGCTGGGCTCGATCCTGCGGGGCCGGACCATCCCGGACGTCGGCGGCGATACGCTGTGGTCGGACCAGGTCGCGGCCTATGAAGGGCTGTCGCCGGCAATGAAGGAGTGGGTCTGCACGCTGACCGCGATCCACGACGGCAGCGGCTTCGCGAAGTATCTCAACATGCCGGAGGAGGAATGGTTCGCCCGCTTCCCGCTGCAGGAACACCCTGTGGTGCGCACGCACCCCGAAACCGGCGCGCGCGCGCTTTATGTCAACTGCTCCTTCACCCGGTCGATCAAGGGGCTCGACAAGAAGGAAAGCGACTGGCTGCTCGACCATCTCTATGCCCAGGCGGCCACTCCGGAATACCAGGTCCGGCTGCGCTGGGAAGAGAACACCATCGCCTTCTGGGACAACCGCAGCTGCCAGCACTACGCAGTCGCCGACTATTCCCCGGCGATGCGCCATGTCGAGCGGGTCACCATCATCGGGGACAAGCCCTATTTCGACCCGAACCGCTGACGGCGCAGGACCGCAATAGGCCAGACGCGCTCTGATCACCGGGATCACCGGTCAGGACGGTACCTGACTCGCTAAATTTCAGCTAGCAAAGGGGTGCGAAGTCCACGGCATCAAGCGCCTGGTCGCGCAGTTCAACGCTCAGCGCATCGATCATATCTGCCAGGATCCCCGCGCCGAGGATCAAAGGCTGGTGCTGCACCATGGCGGCCCCACCGGCGCAGGTGGAAATTGCGCTGGCGCAATGATTTTCTATTTCGCTCGCCTAGAAAATCAAAGTACAAGACGGCGACAAACTTGGCGAAAGATTCGAACAATGAAGTTCAGGCGTGCAGCAATATACATGCTGGCGGCGGGGTCCGCCATGTGTGCCTCGATACCCCTGCTTTCGGGCGCCGGCGCCGCGGGAGGCCCTGTTGCGCGCTACGATATCCGCGCCGGCACCACCTCCGGCATGGGCATGGGAGCCATGGGCGGCGGCGGCATGATGGGCATGATGTTCGGCGGCGGCGGGGGCAACAATTGGCAGTATGAATTGCTGCTTCGCCTCGGGTCTTCCGATGCTCCGGCCAAGGGGTCGCCCCGGGCCGAGCACTTCATGCCGCCCGGCGCCAAACTCGGGAAGTCTGTACTGCTGACAGGCGGCGGCAAGGGTGAGGCAGTCGACGAGATGCCCGAGAAACCGAAAGGGCGCCTGCTGCTGTTCTGGGGATGCGGTGCAGCCACGCCCAAGGGGCAGCCGGTGGTGATCGACTTTGCCAAGCTCGCCGCTGGTCAGATGCCGCCGGGCCTGTGGTCGACGACGATCCTGCGCGACTATGGCCCGACCGCCGAGAACAGCCGGACCTTCGCGCGCTGGCCATCCGAGGACGGAAAATTCGTCAAGGCGGACAGTTCGCTGCGGGGCGCGCATCGCGTCGTCAGCAACTACGCACCCGAGATCGCCTTCACCGCGGTGAACGACTTCATGGCGCCGCTGAAGGTGACAAGCCGGCAGCAGGCCGGCGGGGCGACCGTGCTGAGCTGGGCGGGCATACCCGGCGCGACCGGCTATCTCGCCTCGATCATGGGCGGCAAGATGGGCCCCAATGACCAGATGGGCGACATGGTGATGTGGACCAGCAGCGCGTCCCGCCAGTTCGGCGGTGGTCTGGCGGACTGGCTGTCGCCTGCGCAAGTGGCCAAGCTCGTCGCCGACAAGACTGTCATGCCGCCGAGTGCGACGAGCTGCGTCGTCCCGGTGCAGGTGACCCAGGCCGCTCCCGATTTCCGCTCCGGGATGCTGACCGCCTTCGGCCCCGAGGAGAATTTCGCCTATCCGGCCCGCCCTGCCGACCCGCAATGGACGGCGCGCATCCGTCATCGTTCGACGACCAGCTGGATGGACGGCATGGGCATGTCGATGAGCGACATGGAAGACGCCGAAAACGGCGCGCCAAGCCGCAATGAGCAGCCCTGCAAGCGCAAGGGCGGTTTCGGCGGCATGCTCGGCGGGGTGCTGGGAGGGAGCGGCTGCTAGGGCCGCACCACCCGCGGCTTTTACAACGCAAAGCACGCATGCGAGCCTTGGCATAGATACGCCCGGGATGGGGCGCCCAGCGTCAATCCGCGTCAAAGGTGATCGGCAGGCTCTCAAGCCCCCAAAGGCCCGGGAACGGCCGGAACTTGACCTCGCCGGCGATCCGCGGGTTCTTCAAGCGCTGGGCGATCATATGCAGGCCCTCCTGGATCTGCGCCCGGGCAATGTATTGGCCCAGGCACATATGCTTGCCGAGGCCAAAGGCGAGCTGGCGATGCGCCGGGTCGATCTCGCGCTCGGGATCGAAGACCTCGGGCCTGTCGAACACGTTCGGGTCCCGGCCCGACTGATTGAGCGAGAAGAACAGCATCGTGTCCTTGGGCAGGATCACTCCGTCATAGGTGATCTCGACATCGGTGAAGCGGAAGGAGTGGCTGGGGTTGAAGAAGCGCAGGAATTCCTCGACCGCCTTGCGGCAGTAGTCGAGATCCTCGCCGCATTTCCGGTAGATCTCCGGATGCCGCGTCATCTCGTACATCATGAAGGTGATGACGTTCTTCGAGGTGTCGTAGCCCGCCTCGAACAGGAAGATCAGCATGTCGATAAGCTGGCGGTGCGGGATCTGGCCTTCTTCGCTCGCCTCGATCAGCATGTCGAGCAGGTCCTCGCTTTCCCCTTCAGGCGGGTTGGCCTTCCGCTCGGCGACCAGCTCGTGGCAGAATTCGTCCATGTGAACGATCGCTTTCTGGAGGCTCGGCACGCGCGCCGGATCGAGGCTGTAGGCAAGGCCAAGCGCCTCCAGCGATTCCCGCAGGCCCGGTATCACCGAAAGCGGCGCGCCGATCATGCTCGTCATCACCGAGACCGGGTAATAGGAGGAGAATTCGGCGAAATCGAACTGGCCTCGCGGCAGCCATTCGTCGAGCAGATTGCCCATGATCTCGCGCATCAGCGGGCGGATACCATTGGCATAGCGCGGCGTGAACTTGGCGGCGAAGGCGTCGCGCAGCACCCGGTGATCGGCAGCAGGCATCGCCAGCATCTGTTCGGCGGTGAAGCGGCCCCATGGCGTGTCCTTGGCGCCCAGCATCTCTATGATCCCGTCGAAGGAGGGACGCATCTTGTCCTGCATGTCCATTTCCATGAGGTCGCGGATCGCCTGATAACCGATGACGACATAGCCCTCGTCGGCCTTCGCCAGCCACGGATGGACGGCGCGCGCCGCCTCGATCTCGGGATAGGGATCGGCCGCCATCTCCGGCGTGTTCCACTGGAGATGGTAGAGATCGAGCTGGTCCAACGGGACCGGTCTTGTCGCGGCTTGGGTGTTCATGGCTGCCTCTCCCGACGTTTCAGGGGACTTTTCCGCAATCCTGACCTCGCAAGGCTTGCCCGGCAAGCGATTTCGGGACTTACCAGCGCCCGCCGCTGCCGGCGGTGAGGGGCCGCTCGTAGGAGGGATCGCTGCGGTCGCGGTCTCCCTTGAGGTAGCCCGAGCCCGGCGGTGTCTGGCCGTTGGGCAGCTTCGCCTCGCCTTCCATCGCCACCTCGACGGTCGCGCGCCTGAGCACGATGCCCCATTTGCCGTCGCGCTTTTCCAGCCGGTCGATATAGCGCCCGGCCAGCATCCGCGAAGTCTGCCCGCCTATGTCGGCAAACAATCCGATCACGTAGCTTTCGGCATGGGCGACATCGCCGTCAATCTCGCAGCTGTGCATGGTGACGTTGTGGAGGTTGGTCTCGGCTATCGCGCGGTGCGCGGTGTTGGCGTGCTCGCCATAGTCCGAGCCCTTGATGGTCTTGTCGCCCAGCTCGTGCAGCCCGTCCTCGTGATAGCCGCCGACGATCAGCGCCTTGTCGAAACGGTCGTTGCCGCGCGAGGTGCGGGTGAGGCAGTCGAGGATCTCCTGGCGGTCGGTGAGATACTGGACCTGCGCTTCCATTGCTGCGAGGCGGTCTTCGGTGGTCATGGTTTCGGCTCCTCAGCGGATGATCTTGTCGTGCCACTGGATTGGCGCGCTGCCATCGAGGTCGCGGTAGGAAGGCGGCTGGCGGCCGTCGTCCTCCTTGATCCCGTATTCGATGGCGACTTCGGCGCCGATCAGCGTCTTGCCGCTTTTCTCCATCAGTCTGGGGTCATTATACATCGCCCAAATGATGTGGCCGGTGAAGTCGGGCGTTTCGGAGATGGCGACGAGGCCGCTGAACTGGTCGGGATCGGAATCGATCACCATCTGGAGCCGCTCGGTCATCACCGCGCCCATCCAGATCGAGGTGACCGCGACATCGGCACCGGCATGCTTGAAGTCGATGTCCATGTCGTGGGCCAGGGCTCCAAACCGCAGTGTGCCCGCGTCGATCG
>CAYPFE010000098.1:0-9022 GCA_964409895.1 uncultured Novosphingobium sp. | reverse complement strand
TGTCCACGCCGATCTTCTCGTCGCCGCGGGCGCCGCTGCGCGCCTTGTCCAGCGCGTCGTTGCCGTCGGCGACCGGCTCCACGGCGAAGCCCTGGCTCTTCAGCACATCGCAGAAGAGCCTGCGGTTGAGATCGTTGTCCTCGACAACCAGGATGCGCTTTGCCATGCCGTTTCCTAGTCCCAACCGGCTGGAACTGGCAATCGTGCAGCGCGAGCAATCCCCTGAAGCAGACCCGGCGGCGCTCGCGCTGTCCGCACTCGGCTGGGTGCTGGGCGACGAGCGGCGGGCCGAGCGGCTGCTGGCGCTGACTGGGCTGACACCTGACGGGCTGCGAGGCGGACTTGGCGAACCTGCGGTGTTGGCTGCGGTGCTGGATTTCCTTGCGGCGCATGAGCCCGATCTTGTAGCGGCTGCCGAAGCGCTGGGCGTCACGCCGGAAGAGCTGGCGGGCGCAGGGGAGAAGCTGAAACGATGAGCCGTCCGCTGGTGATTTCTGATTGCGACGAGGTGCTGCTGCACATGGTCGGCCCGTTCCGCGAATGGCTGGGCGAGGCGCATGGCATAAGCTTCGATCTCTCGGGCGGGAACTTCATGGGCGCGCTGACCCATGCGCAGACAGGCGAAGTGGTGGCCGCGAACGATATCTGGCCGCTGCTCAAGAGCTTCTTCGACGACGAGATGCACCGGCAATATCCGATCGCCGGCGCGACCGGCGCCCTGGCGGAACTTTCGGCCCATGCCGACATCGTCGTGCTCACCAATATCGGCGACGATCTGCGCGAGGCGCGGACCCGCCAGCTTGCCGACCACGGCATGCACTATCGCGTGTTCGGCAACCATGGGCCGAAGGGGCCGCCGCTCAAGGCGATCCTCGACGAGTATGCTCCGAGCCGGGCGATCTTCATCGACGACCTCGCGCAGCATCACGGTTCCGTCGCCGAAGTGGCGCCGGATGTCACGCGGCTGCATTTCTGCGGCGAGCCCGAAGTCGCGCGGCATATCGCCTGTGCGCACGAGGCAGGCCACGCCCATGCCAGGATCGACGACTGGGCGAGCGCGCTGCCTTGGCTGCTGGAGCAGCTTGGCGCGGGAGACGGGCGTTGACCGGCAACGCGATCGAGGCGCGCCTTGCCGAACTGGGCCTCGAGCTGCCCGAGGCCGCCGCGCCGGTCGCATCCTATGTGCCGGTCGTCGTCTCCGGGGGGCTGGCGCATGTTTCGGGCCAGCTGCCCTTCGTCGATGGTGCGCTCGTCACCGGGCGTCTGGGCGAAGATGTATCGCTGGAGGAAGGCATCGCAGCGGCGCGTGCCTGCGGGTTGATGATCCTGGCGCAATTGCAGGCGGCTCTGGGATCGCTCGGCAGGGTCGAGCGCGTCGTCAAGCTCGGGGTATTCGTCAATTCCGCCTGCGAATTTACCGACCAGCCCAAGGTCGCGAACGGCGCGTCGGAGCTGATGGTCACGGTGTTCGGCGATACCGGCAGGCACGCCCGCAGTGCGGTCGGCGTGCCGGTGCTGCCGCTCGGCGCTGCGGTGGAAGTCGATGCGATTGTCGCTGTTGCAACGGATTAACGGCTGGCTCGCTCCGGCTCCGGCTCCGGCGGGCGGCAAGGCTGGCTGGATCGGCGATTGGACCTTTGCGCATCGCGGGCTGCATGGGCCGGGCGTCCCGGAAAACTCGCCTGCCGCCTTTGCCGCTGCGATAGCCGCTGGTTACGGTATCGAATGCGACATCCAGCGCTCCAGCGATTGCGTGCCGATGGTCTTCCATGACTGGGAGCTCGACCGTTTGACCGGGCAGGCCGGGCCGGTCGCCGAAAGAACGGCAGTTGAGTTGGAAGCCATGTCGCTGACTGGTTCTGCCGATACCATTCCCAGCCTTGATGAATTCCTGAAGGAAGTGGCCGGCCACGTCCCGCTGCTGATCGAGGTCAAGTCGAAGCGGGAATTGCCGGTGGCTGCACTCTGCGCTGCAATCCGGGACGGGCTGTCGGCCTATCCAGGCCTCCATGCCGTCATGAGCTTCGATCCAAGGGTTTCGCGCTGGTTCACGCACCATTCGCCGGAAACGGTGCGCGGCCTGGTCGTGACCGAGGAAGGTGGCAAGGGTCTCGCGGGATGTCTGCGCCGCCATCTTGCCCTGTGGCACGCCAAGCCCGACTTCCTTGCCTATGACATTCGCGATCTGCCGAGCCCCTTCGCCGCAAGCCAGCGCGCGCGTGGCCTGCCGCTCGCTACTTGGACCGTGCGCAGCCGGGTGCTGCTGGAACGCGCGCGCCTCCATGCCGATGCGCCGATCGCCGAGGGCGCGGGGATCGGAGAAAGCCAGTGAGCGAGATACCGCTCACAGCGCGCATGGCGCAATCGGTCGGTAGCCTTCCGGTAGCCGAATGGGATGCGCTCGATGATAGCGGCAACCCGTTCACGACCCATGCCTTCCTCGAACTGCTGGAGGATTCCGGAAGCGTTGGTGGCAACAGCGGCTGGATTCCGACTCCCATCGTGATAGAAGGCGATGGCGGGGCATTGGCGGGCGCTCTTCCCGCCTATCTCAAGGAGCACAGCCAGGGCGAATATGTCTTCGACCAGTCATGGGCCGACGCGTTGCACAGGGCTGGCGGACGATATTATCCGAAGCTGCAGATCTCGGTACCCTTCACGCCCGCGACGGGCCCCCGGATACTGACCCGGCAGGAGGAAATCTCCCTGCCGCTGCTGCGCGCCGCCGAGCAGCTGTGCGAGGCCAACAACCTGTCCTCGGCCCATGCGACATTCATCGAACCGCCGCAGGTCCCGATTTTCGAGAAGGCCGGATGGCTGATCCGCAACGACATCCAGTTCCACTGGGAGAACAAGGGCTATGAGGATTTCGACGCGTTTCTCGCCGCCCTATCCTCACGCAAGCGCAAGGATATCCGCAAGGAGCGGGCAAGGGCGCAGGACGGCGTGGAGATCAAGGCATTAACCGGCGCGGATCTTCGGGCAGAGCATTGGGATGCCTTCTGGGAATTCTACCTGGATACCGGAATGCGTAAATGGGGCCGCCCCTATCTTACTCGCGAGGCCTTCGCGCTGCTCGGCGAGAGAATGGCGGACAAGGTCATGCTGGTGCTGACCTACATGGATGGGAAGCCGGTTGCAGGCGCGCTCAATTTCATCGGTCGCGATGCCTTGTACGGCCGCTATTGGGGTGCGGTGATCGACAAGCCATTCCTGCATTTCGAACTGTGCTATTATCAGGCGATCGAAGCGGCGATCGCGCTGGGTCTGGCGCGGGTCGAAGCCGGTGCGCAAGGGGGGCACAAGCTGGCCCGCGGTTATGAACCAGTCCGCACCTTTTCGGCCCATTACATCGCCCACGAAGGGTTTCGTGAAGCGATTGCCGACTTCCTGCAGCGCGAGCGCGCCGGTGTCGCTCAGGATCGGGACTGGCTTGGCGCCAGAACCCCCTTCAGGAAAGACGGCTGAATTCAGGCGGCCTTGCGGGTCGAGGCCGCCAACCATTCGCGGGCGCGGCGCTGCGCCTCTGCGATTTCTCGTGCAGTCATTTCTTCCGAGATGTCCGCCCTGAACATCTGGGCCTCTTCATGACCGTCGACAGCAGCAAGGTTGAACCATTTGTGCGCTTCGATGAGGTCGCATTCAACGCCATGGCTGCCCGTCGAGAAGGCTATTCCGAGATCGTAATAGGCCGAAATATCGCCGTGTGCTGCGGCGGCCAGGCAGTTTGCCACAAGCATATCTTCGCTCGAGCAGTCGGCGGATCTGGCCTCCGAAAGCTTGTCCTCTTGAATCCAGGCATCGCTCATCTTGCATTTCCCCTGTCTGGCGAGCCCTTTTCCCCGGCCCGCAACGGCAAGCTCGTCGAACATGGTCAACAATTGGTTAACGGCGGGCGAAGATTTCTCGGGAGCCAGCATTCGCGCAACAATGGCCGGCCCGGGGAGCCTTTTTGGGGATCGCAGGTCATTGATGCTTGTGTGGGTATGTCCCCGCAATTATAGGCGCGCTCAACCGCGGCTCGCTGCTTGTCACCGGGATGACCCGGGACAGCAGGGCGTAGCGATCCGGGGAGGATTTTTGCGGAGTATCCGGATGGCGACTGACGGTTCAAAAGAGATCGATGTTCTGGCGAAGGCCAAGAAGGAAGTCGCCGGGGACTATTTTCCCAGCGAAGACGAACCGTACATGTCCGAGGAGCAGCAGGATTATTTCCGGCTGCTGCTGCTGACATGGAAGAAATCCATCCTCGCCGCATCGGCCGGGACGCTGCAACAACTCCAGGACGGTCCGATCCGTGAGCCGGATCTCAACGACCGCGCGTCAAGTGAGACAGAATGGAGTATCGAGCTGCGCACAAGGGACCGCCAGCGCAAGCTGATCGCCAAGATCGATTCTGCGCTTCGCCGGATCGAGGAAGGCGAATACGGCTACTGCGAAGTGACGGGTGAGCCCATCGGCCTTGGCCGGCTTGTCGCCCGTCCGGTCGCCACCATGACAGTCGAAGCCCAGGAAGCGCATGAACGCCGGGAAAAGGTGTCCCGGGACGATTGACAGGCAGAAAAGGTACTTTCCCGCGCGTTAAGGGTTTTTTTGCCGCTCGCCTCTATAGCCAGACATTCATGGCGTTATCTGTAAGCAGGATTGCGTCAAACTCGTTGCTTGTGGCCCCGGCGAAACGTTGAACAGAACTATGGACAACAACGATCATCGGCAAATCGGACGGGACAGCCTGTTTCTCATGGCCGATCTGCAGGTCGACGGCCTTGATGGCGAACATCGCATCAAGGTTCGCAACCTGTCCGCCGGCGGGATGATGGGCGAAGGGCCCGTTCGCGTGGCGCGTGGTGCGGTTGTTTCCGTAAATATCCGCAATGTCGGCTGGGTCGAGGGATCCGTCGCCTGGGTGCAGGGCAACCGCTTCGGTGTCGCATTTCGCAACGAAATCGATCCGAAGAATGCACGTGCGCCGGTAGGCACCGTCGCCGATGACGAACTGTCCTATGCCCATCGCGCTCCCGTTGCCGCCGACAATCGGGTGAGCCTGCGCAAAGTCTGACCGACTGCCGCAGACAAGGCCAAATTGGCGATCGCCATTTCCGCGGGCGGCGAAATCGACTAGATCGGCCGGCATGGATCCTGTCCGCAAGTTCCTTTGCCTGATCTTCCTGTCTGCCGTCGTGCCCCTGCTCGCCGCATGCGGTTCCTCGGACGGTGCCACGGTCAATGTCGTAGTCATCGGCGAAAAGGAGGACCCGTTCGAGACAGGCGCCTATCTTTCGACAGCTGCACAACTTACGCGCTCGGCGACGACAGAAGGCCTGGTTGCCTTCGATGAGCAGGGTCGAGTGGTTCCAGCACTTGCCGACAGATGGATCGTTACCGACGACGGCAAGAGCTATATCTTCAGGTTGCGCGACGGAACCTGGCTGGACGGCAGTCCGATCACGTCCCAGCAAGCGAGGATCGCATTGCGCGACGCGATCGGGGCGCTGCGCGGGACTCCGCTGGCGCGCGATCTTGCCGGCATCAGGGAAATTCGTGCCATGACCGGGCGAGTTGTCGAAATCCGGCTGGTGAGACCGATGCCGCATTTTCTCCAGCTCATTGCGCAACCCGAACTGGGTTTGCAGAGAAGGAACAGGGCAGCCGGACCGATGGAGCTTGAACGCACCGGGGATACCGCGCTGCTTTCGCCGATCAGGCCTTCGCGACTGGGACTCCCCAATATCGAAGACTGGTCAAGCATGACACGGCAAGTCCGGCTGGAGGCGATCACTGGTGAGGAGGCCATGGCGCGCTTGAACAACGGGGACGCCGATGTCGTTATCGGCGGAACGATTGCTGATTTCCCGCTCAGCAGCAGGGTCGGAATCCTGCGTGGAACAATCCAGCCCGATCCGGTGATTGGGCTGTTCGGGCTGCAGGTCATGTCGGCGAAGGGTTTCCTGGCCGAGCCTGAAAATCGTGAGGCCATAGCCATGGCCATCGACAGGCAAGCGCTGATCGCACCCTTCAGTCTCACCGGATGGGTGGCTACCACGCGCGTCGTCGCGCCAGGCCTCGAAGGCGATCGCGGCACGATCGGCGAGCGCTGGGAGCAGGCGAATCTCGAACAGCGCCGGAGTGAGGCCCGATCGCGCGTCCTGCGCTGGCGCGACCGCAAAGACGAAGAGGGACCGCTCGGCCTGAAAATCTGGCTTCCTGCCGGCCCCGGTTCCGACATGCTCTTCGCTAGCCTTGCCAGGGACCTCGCAGTGGTTGGCATCGAGCTGGAGCGAACCACGACAGAGCGCGACGCCGATCTGCGGCTGATCGACGATGTAGCCCGTTATCCGCGCGCTTCATGGTTCCTGAACAGACTGTCCTGCAGCTCCCGGCGCGGATTGTGCGACAAGGGCGCAGATGCGCTGGCGGCAGAGGCGATGATGAGCGACGATGCAGCCGAAAGGGCTCAGCTGCTTATCGAGGCCGAAGTCGACCTGACCGTCGCCAATGTCTATATTCCGCTCGGCGCACCGGTCCGCTGGTCGCTGGTGCGCGGCAATGTCAATGGCTTTGCAGCCAATCGCCTTGGCTGGCACCCCTTGATGCCGATGGCGATGAAACCCAAATAGCCCTCCATGACGGGACCGCAACGTGCCAGGCGCATGACCGCTCGAGCACTGCTTCCAGGGCTGCGGTCCGGCAACGTATCGAAGCCCTGGAAGCAGTGCTCGAGCGGTTTGTCATAATTCCGGGTCTCAACCGGCCGGTCGGGCTCGACGCGATAATCGGCCTCGTGCCCGTGGTGGGAGACCTGATCGCTGGCGTCATGGCGCTCTACCTTGTGTGGGAAGCACGCAACCTCGGCATGTCGAAGTGGCACGTGGGCCGCATGCTCGCCAATATCGGGTTCGACACACTGATCGGGGCGGTCCCGCTGGCAGGCGACCTGTTCGACTTTCTCTTCCGGTCGAACAGCCGCAACCTCAGGATCGTGCGCAAGTACCTCGACAGGCACCATCCCGAAACGCGGATCATCGAAGGCTGAGGTTTTCCGGTGCGAGCCAAGATGATATCAGGAGGCATGAAGAGACATCTTGCATGGATGGCCGCGCTTGCTCTGACTAGCTGCGGATCGGGTGAAAACGATCCTGGGCCGGGAGGCGTGACGATGGGCGAGGCCCGCGCACTCGATGAGGCAGCAGAGATGCTCGACGAACGACAGGTGCCGCCAGCGGTGCTGCAACCCGTCGCGCCAGACCGCCAGCCTGCTCAGCCGGACAGCCAGACGCAATGATGCTTGACGGCAAGACTGTCGCGGTGACCGGCGGGGGAAGGGGCATCGGCCGCGCCGTGGCCCTGGCATGCGCGGCCCAAGGCGCATCGGTGGTCGTCAACGATCCGGGGGTTACGCAGGCCGGAGAGGGAGGCGACCGGGGGCCAGCAGATGAAGTCGCCCGGGAGATCGAGGCGGCTGGCGGTAAGGCAGTCGCCAACCTTGCTAGTGTCGCCGATCCAGCGGGTGCGCAATCGATCGTCGATGACGCGATTGCCCGCTTCGGCCGCATCGACGCGGTGGTCAACACCGCCGGCATTCTGCGCGATGCGATATGGCACAAGCTCAGCCTGGAAGACTGGCGCGCGGTGATCGACGTGCACCTCAACGGCGCCTTCAACGTATCCAAGGCAGCAACGCCCTATTTCCGCGAGCAGAAATCGGGCAGCTTCATCCATTTCACCTCGGGATCAGGTCTGGTCGGCAACGTCGGCCAGGCCAATTATGCGGCTGCCAAGCTGGGGATTGTTGGCCTTTCACAGTCGATTGCGCTCGACGCGGCGCGCTACGGCGTCCGCTCGAACTGCATCGCGCCGATCGCCTTCACCCGGATGATCGCGAGCCTGCTGCCGGATGACTTGCCGGAAGATCACCCTGCGCTGAAACGATATGAGGCGATGGGCCCGGAGCGAGTGGCGCCGCTCGCGGTGTTCCTCGCCAGCGATGCATCGAAGGACGTCACCAACCAGATCTTCGGCGTGCGAGGGAACGAGATCTGCGTGTTTTCCAAGCCTCGTCCCTTAGAGACGGTCACGCGCGACGAGGCTTGGACGGCCGAGACAATTGCCGAAGAGCTGATGCCAAAGGTGGCACCCATCCTGCCGCGCGCCGACGAGGTCGCAGCCGACGTGTTTCCGCCCGACTGAACCCGAAGGTCAGTCGAATCGGACCCTGCCGCGTCCGGCCTTCACCGCGCCGCGCTGCTTCTTCGACTTCAGACGCTGCTCCTTGCCTACGCGATTGAGCCTGCTCTTCGCGCGTTTGGCGGGAAGTTGTTGCGCCTCCTCCAGCAGATTCGCGAGGCGTTCGCGGGCATCGGCGCGGTTCGCTTCCTGAGTGCGGAATCGCCGTGCGGTGATGACGAGTTCGCCCTTGGCGGTCATCCGGCTGCCGGCAAGCTCCTTGAGGCGGCGGAATATGTCGGGAGACAGCCGCAGGGCAAAGACGTCGAGCCGCAGCTGTACGGCGGTCGCCACCTTGTTGACGTTCTGGCCACCCGGACCGGTCGCCGCGATGAAACTCTCGCTCGCCAGCGCGAGCGCGCGTTCGACGAATTCGTCACTCACGCCAGTGCTGCGGAGATGCGGCGCAGCGCTTCTTCGAGCTTGGCGTCGTCTGCTGCAAAGCTGATGCGGAACCCGTCCCTGCCGCCGAAACCCGAAGCCGGGACGATCGCAACGCCATGTTCGAGCAGGTGCAGCGCCAGCTGCTTGTCGTCCTCGAACCGCGCCATCAAGGGCGCGGCGTCGACCATGCAGTAGAAGGCGCCGTCCGGAAGCGGTGTGGACAGACCCTCGATGCCGTTGATCGCGTCGACCACCATGTTGCGCCGCGCCCGGAAGCGTTCGCGCCATTCATCCAGGAAGTCCTGCGGGCCTTCGAATGCTGCGATTGCCGCAGCCTGGCTGATCGAGCTGGGGTTGCCGGAGCTGTGCGACTGCAGCTTTTCCATGGCCTTGATGATCCATTCCGGCCCAGCGG
>CAYPFE010000097.1:0-9025 GCA_964409895.1 uncultured Novosphingobium sp. | reverse complement strand
CCGTAATAGACGCCGGGCTCCTTGATCTCGAGCACCATCTCGTTGATCCGGCCCGGGACCGCGTCGATCTTGTACCACAGAGACGGCACGGCGAATGAGTGGATCACGTCGGCTGCGGTCACCTGCAGGCGAATCGGCTCGCCGGCGGGAACGACCATGCGGTTATCGACTTCGAGGTGGCTGGGCCCGTCGCTCGGGTCGCTGCCGACCTCGCGAACGCCGTTGTTTATGACCGGCTCGTTCGGGATGTTGAGCATGTTCGAAATGACTTCGAACTCGCCATTGTCCGGATAGCTGTAGGTCCAGAACCACTGGTTGCCGGTCGCCTTGATCGTCAGCGCGGTCTTGGGCGCGGGCTTGAACTGCTTGGCGAGCAGGTCGATCGAGGGAACCGCGATACCGACCAGGATCAGCACCGGGATTAACGTCCAGGCGACTTCGAGCACGGTGTTGTGGCTGGTCTTCGAGGCATTCGGATTGGAGCGGCGGTTGTAGCGCGCCATCACCCACAACAGCAGGAACAGCACGAACAGGCTGATCACCGCGATGATCGGCAGCAATACAGCATTGTGAATCCAGGCCGCGCGTTCTCCGAGCGGGGAATGTTGTTCCTGCGTCAGAATGGCGCCCGGGATCGGCATGCCCTTGCCTTCGGTCGGCTTCATGCGTTCGTAGGAGCCTGCAGGTGCCGCGGCATCGGGTGCAGCCTCGTCGGCTGCTGCTGCAGCCGGTGCGGGCGCGGGCTCTGCCACGGCCGGAGCCGCAGGCGCAGCCGGCATCGCCGCGCTCGCGACCTGCGGGGCCGCGAGCAGAGCAAGGGACAATCCAAACGCCTTTAGGAGCTGGCGTGCGGCACGTGCTTGTTCGCCGAATATCATGGTTCTCGTGCTTTCGCTTTCCTGTATCCGCGGGAGCTACGCGTCGCTCGGCATCAGAACAATGCGCCAGCAACACCCCCTTGTCGCGGGGCCTATACGCGCGCTTGCGGCGTGTCTCAAGCGCCTCTAGGGGAATTTTTGCCACAATGGGCAATCCGCCCGCGATAATTATGTTTTTTTACCTCGAAGGACCCGAAAAAGATGCAGGATGAAGACGTGCTCGCCGAGTTCCGTGCCAGCAAGGCCTTGCTCGAAGGGCATTTCCTGCTGTCCTCGGGCCGTCACAGCGGACATTACCTGCAATGTGCCCGCGTGCTGATGAGCCCCGAGCGTGCCGCCAGGCTCGCCATAGCACTCGCGCAAAAGCTCCCTCGCGATCTGCGCCAGGAGATAACAAAGGTTGTTTCCCCGGCAATGGGGGGAATCATTATCGGCCACGAAATGGGCCGTGCGCTAGATCGCGACGCTCTCTTCGTCGAACGGCCGGAAGGGACCTTCGAACTGCGACGGGGCTTCTCGCTTGATCCAGGCGACAAGGTACTGATGGTCGAGGACGTCGTCACCACCGGCAAATCGTCACGCGAGGCGATCAAGGCCATCGACGAAGCCGGCGGCGAGGTCGTCGCGGCATGTGCCCTGGTCGACCGGTCTGCCGGAGAGGTCAATCTGGGCGTGCCCTTCTATCCGCTGATCCAGATAACCTTCCCGACCTATGCCCCAGACGAATTGCCTCCCGAACTCGCGGCAATCCCCGCAATGAAGCCCGGCAGCCGGGCAAAGCCCTGAACCTGCCGTGGAGACTCCGCAGACACCGCGCCCGCTGAGGCTTGGGGTCAATATCGACCACGTGGCGACTATCCGCAACGCGCGGGGCGGCGATCATCCCGACCCAGCGCGCGCGGCGGAAATCGTCGCGCGAGCGGGCGGTGACGGCATCACCGTTCACCTGCGCGAAGACCGCCGCCACATCCGTGACAGCGATCTTGCGCGCATCCAGGACGTCACCAGCCTGCCGCTCAACCTCGAGATGGCAGCGACCGAAGAGATGTTGGAGATCGCGCTGCGCCATGCCCCGCACGCCGCCTGCATCGTTCCGGAAAAGCGCGAGGAAAGAACCACCGAGGGCGGTCTCGACGCGGCGGGACTGCACAACCAGCTTGCACCCATCGTCTCGCGGCTGGCCGACGCCGGGATCCGCGTCAGCCTTTTCATTGCGGCGGAAATGCGCCAGCTCGATGCCGCCCTGCGGCTGGGTGCACCCGTCGTCGAATTCCACACCGGCGAATATGCGCATGCGACGGGCGAGGAACGCGCGGCAGAATTGCGGCGCATATCGGAGATGGCTGCACTGGCTGCGAAGAACGGCATCGAACCGCATGCCGGCCATGGCCTCACCTTCGACAACGTCCAGCCGGTTGCCGCCATCCCGCAGATAGCCGAACTCAACATCGGCCACTACCTGGTCGGCGAGGCGATCTTCTGCGGCCTCGAAGAAAGCATTGGCCGGATGCGCCGGCTAATGGACGAGGCGCGCTGAGATGGAGCGCGCTCACCTCAGGAACCAGCTGTTCCGCCTGATCATGCTGCTCAAGCTGGCGATGTGGATAGTTGTCGCGCTGGTGCTGGTGATCGGCATCAGCGACCTCGTCAGGGGGCGCGATGCGGGACCGCCGATGGCGCTGGTCTATGCGATCCCGGCGCTGATCGGTGCCCAGCTGGTTGCGATTTTCGCGTGGCGGCGTACAGGCGGGCGCAAATGATCATTGGTCTCGGCTCCGACCTGTGCAACATCGAGCGCATCCAGGCCTCGCTCGACCGCTTTGGCGAGCGCTTCGAGCTGCGCGTCTTTACCGAGGTCGAGCGCGCCAAGGCCCAGCGCCGCCAGCTGACCCGCGCCGCCACCTACGCCAAACGCTTCGCCGCCAAGGAAGCCTTTTCCAAGGCGGTTGGCACCGGCTTCAAGGCCGGTGTCTACATGAAGGACATCGGTGTCGTTAACGCCCGCAGTGGCGCGCCGACGCTGGCGCTCACCGGCGGTGCCGCGGCGCGGCTTGCAGCTCTCATGCCCGATGGCCATGAGGCCATCGTTCACCTGACGCTCACCGACGACCATCCATGGGCTCAGGCCTTCGTCGTCATCGAGGCGAGGCCGCTGTGACAAGGGAAGAGATGAACGATACCGACGCATCCCTGACGCAGGATACACCGGAAACGACCGCAAGCACCGATGAAACCGGTAGCACAGACCCCGAAAAGGAAGGCAGGGTCGACTGGCTGGCGGAAATACGCGGCCTTGCCCTGATGCTGCTCGCCGTGCTGGCTTTCCACAGCTTCGTCGCGAAGCCCTTCTATATTCCTTCAATCTCGATGATGCCCAACCTGCTGGTGGGCGACCGGCTGGTAGTGAGCAAGTATCCCTATGGCTGGAACTGGTCGTCCGCGAGCTTTCACCTGCTGCCGCGCGGCACCTGGCGGTTAGCAGGCGACACTCCCGAATATGGCGATATCGTCATCGTCGTACCGAGGAATCGCAAAGAGGACCTGATCAAGCGCGTCGTGGCTCTCCCTGGCGACCGGATCAAGCTGGTCGGAGGCCAGATCGTACTAAATGGAAAACCGGTGCCCCAGGACATCGAACCGGCGATGGAGCTCGAGGTCGATCCCGACCAGCCCTGCGACGGCTATACCTTCCCCGGCCTGATGTATCGCAAGCCATCGGGCAGGGAGGTCTGCGAATTGCCGGTCCGGCGCGAAACGCTGCCCAACGGCGCGAGTTACCTCATCATCGACCATCTCAGCCAGCAATTCGACAACATGGCGGAGATCGAGGTGCCCAAGGGTCACGTCTTTCTTATGGGCGACAACCGCGACCATTCCGCCGACAGCCGCCTGCCGATCGAGGACAATGGTCTCGGAGGTCCTGTGCCGCTCCATGACATCGGCGGACGGGCCGAATTCATCACCTTCTCTCTCGACGGCAATCAGACCTGGAATCCGATAAGCTGGTGGACCTCCTTGCGCGACGGCCGCGCCTGGAGCACTCTCAGGCCCGAACTGAGGACAAAGGCTGAACCGTAATGGCGGACGAAGCTGCAGAAGAAGCTCCAGACGATCAGGCTTCTGTCGAACCGCCGCGCCAACGGAGGGCAGGTCCCACCGATTTCTCTGCGCCCGTGCGCGAGGAATTGCGCAAGGCGCTGATATGGCTGGGGCTGGCTTCGCTGATCGCGCTGGTCATTCTTCTCGCCCACGAAATCCTGATCATCTTTGGCGGCATCGTCTTCGCGGCGCTGATCGACGGCGGTGCCAGGCTGCTCGGCAAGGTGCTCAAGATCGGCCATGGCTGGCGGGTCGGACTGGTTTTGCTGTTCGCCGTGCTGTTCCTAGCATGGACCGTGAAATTCGCTGGCGACCAGATTGCGGCACAATCTGCACAGCTTCCAGCGATCATGCAGAGTACCTGGCTTGAGGCGCTGACGTGGCTCGACGCACAGCAAGTCGGCTTCGACGTTTCGCAACTCAAGGACATCGCCGGCCAGGTGATGGGCGGGATCGGACAGCTGACTCGCGCCGTCGGCGGCATTGTCGGCGCCTTCACGACTGCCGTGATGATCCTGGTGCTTGGCCTCTACTTCGCGCTGGAGCCCCGCCTGTACAATCGCGGCGTCGCCTGGATGCTGCCGCAGGATCATCGCGACCACTTCCGCGAAACCGCTCAGATCATGGGCCGGACGCTGCGCCGTTTGCTGGCCGGCAGGCTCATCGGCATGGCGGTAACGGGTCTCATTACCTGGATCATGCTCGCACTGTATGGCGTGCCGATGGCAGCACTACTCGGACTTCTGACCGGCCTGCTTGCCTTCCTTCCCAATATCGGCGCGCTGATCTCCGGCATGCTCATGGTGCTGGTCGGCTTCTCCGGCGGGCTGGAGATGGGGCTCTACACGATTTTCGTCTACGCCTTCGTCCAAACCGTCGAGGGCTTCGTGATCAGTCCGATGGTGGCGAGGCGCACAGCCGACCTGCCGCCGGCACTCGTGCTGGGCGCACAGCTCATCATGGGCGTGCTGTTCGGCTTCCTCGGCATGCTGCTCGCCGACCCGATGGTGACGATGATCAAGGTCTGGCTCGAACGCGAAGCGCTGCGCGGCGGCGAAGAGCCGGACGCGGCCTGAAGCGATGGCGCGCAAGTTCCTGTATCTGATCGCCGGCGCCACCGTGCTGGTGCTTATGGTGCTGATGCTGCTGCAGGTGTTCGCCGAAGAGCTGACCGACATGGCCTTCGTGCCGACAGCCGAATTCACACCGCAGGAAAAGCTGCCGGAGAAGCTCTATGACGATCCCGCCATGTGGATCTCTCGGCCGGGCCTCGGTGCAAAGGACCCTGCCCTGTGGACTCCGGATGGACTTGAAGGAGAGGAAGACGGGTCACTGACGGCGGCGGTCTTCTTCATCCACCCGACCAGCTATCTCGACCGCGAACGCTGGAACGCCCCCGTCGACGAACCCGAGTCGCGCAGACTTGCGGAGCTCTATGTCAAAGGCATGGCAAGCCCGTTCAACCGCACCGCAGAGGTATGGGCACCGCGCTACCGCCAGGCTGCTTTCGGGGCCTTCCTCGTCGACAAGCCCGAAGCCCACCAGGCGCTCGATGCCGCCTATGGCGACCTGCTCGAGGCATTCGATGTCTTCATCGCTACGGTCGCGCAGGACCGTCCAATCGTGCTTGCCGGCCACAGCCAGGGTGCCTTCCACCTGCGGCGGCTGATCCGCGATCGCATCGCCGGGACTCCGCTCGCGCCACGCATCGCTGCGGCCTATGTCATCGGCTGGCCGGTGTCGCTGGAGCATGATCTCCCCGCGATGACCCTACCAGCCTGCGAAACGCCCGATCAGCCCGGTTGTGTGGTGAGCTGGCTCAGCGTTGCCGAGCCCGCCGACAATTCGATGATGCTGAAGAAACTCGCCAACCAACGCGGGCTGGATGGCAAGGAACTGGGCGGCAACGCCTTCCTGTGCAGCAATCCGCTGACCGGGGCGATGGGTGGCAGTGCCGATGCATTGGCAAACCTCGGTACGCTGGTGCCCGATCTGGACAAGCAAAGTGGCACTCTGGCCACGGGCGTGGTTCCGGCAAACTGTCGCGAGGACAACTTCCTGTCCATCGGCGCGCCGCCCGATCTCGAACTCGGGCCCTATGTCATGCCGGGCAACAATTACCACCTTTACGACATCGTGCTGTTCTGGGCGAATTTGCGCGCCGATGTCTCGCGTAGGGTCAAGGCATGGCAGGCAGCGCGCTGATCACCGGTGAAGCCAGCGCGTTCCGGCGGGCGCTGCCGGATGGCGGTGCGTTGCTAGGTCTCGATCTCGGGACCAGGACCATCGGCACTGCGCTGTGCGATGCCGGATGGCGCATCGCCTCGCCCGGAAAGACGCTGCCTCGAGGCAAGTTCACTGCCGACAAGGCAAAGCTAAGCGAGCTTGCCGCTGCGCGGGACGTGAAAGGTATCGTCATCGGCCTGCCGCTCAACATGGACGGTAGCGAAGGACCGCGCGCGCAATCGAGCCGTGCCTATGCGAGGAATCTGTCCGCGGTCGGCCTGCCGATCCTGCTGTGGGACGAGCGCTGGTCCACTGCGAGCGCCGAACGGGGCCTGATCAACCAGGACATGAGCCGCGCCAGGCGGGCGGAACGCATCGATTCGGCGGCCGCCGCCGTCATCCTTCAGGCGGCCATCGACGCTCTTGCAGGCGGTTTGATCTAGAGCGCGACTGCCTCGCCGCCTTCCAGCCTGTGCGTGCAGTCCAGCGCGACCGCGTCGTCGTCAGCCGAGAGCGCGGCGATGGTGCGCCAGCCGATGGCGCGCAGGCGGGCAGCCACGTCCTCATCGTGGCCGAGCGGCAGGAACAGCGTGTTCTGCGCCGCACTGCCATTGGCCAGCGAATCGATCAGCGGATCGGGGTAGAGCGAAAACCCGGTCGCCGGCTCGTCGCGCCCGAGGATGCGGTACGTACCGCCCCGGCCAAGTGCACCCGAAACGCCATCCGCATAGATAGTGAAGCCGAACCAGCTCTGATACTCGAAGCCATGGCGTTCGGACGGGTCGAGCGTGATCCGTGCCTTGCCGGCGATGCGTCCGGCTATCTCGCGCAGACCCGTGATCCGGCTGGCCAGCACACCGCCGGCGTCGATCTGGGCCAGCTTCTCGATCGCCCGCTCGAACGGGCCGATTGCGGTCAGCAGCGGAAGATAGTCCTCGCCGCCTACCGCTACGAGCCCGCCCGCGTCCTTTGCGTCGAGTTCGCGCCGTACGGCCTCGACAGCGTCGGCGGGCAGCGGCAGCGCCTCGGCAGCGAGCGTGTCGACAAGATCAGGCAGAGTGAAGTCGACGGATACTCCCCGTGCCCCGGCTGCCTGAAGCGCCTCGATCGCGACAGTGACGATCTCCCCTGCAGCGGCTACCGAATCGCTGCCGATCAATTCGGCGCCCAGCTGCATCCTTTCGCGCGAGGGATCGAGACCGTCCGCCTTGATCGTGACGACCTGCCCGGAATAGCAAAGCCTGAGCGGCCTTGGCGCATCCGCCAGCGAGGTCGCCGCAATGCGCCCGACCTGCACAGTGATGTCCGAGCGCAGCGCCAGGGTCCTTAGGGAAGCCGGGTCAACGAAGCGGAACATGCGGCGCGGTTGTACGCCGGCCATGCGGCTTGCCAGCGACTGTTCGAATTCGAGTGTCGGCGTCTCGACCCGCTGGTAGCCATGGGAAGCCAGAACATCGAGCGCCGCGCGGCGCACGCGCTGCGAGGCCGCCGCTGCTCGCGGCAGACGGTCACCAAGCCCTTCGGGCAGAAGATCGCGGTCGGTGTCAGGCATGCGTGCGATATATCGCCGCTGCGTCAAAATGCCAGCGGCATCGCCGTGCGCACGCCCGGAACGCTGCGGATCTGGTCGATTGCCTGAGGCGGCAAGGGCGAATCGAGCGAGAGCAGCAGCACCGCCTCACCGCCGGCTTCGCGCCGCCCGAGGTGGAAGGTGCCGATGTTGATGCCGTTTTCGCCCAGCAGTGTGCCGATCCGGCCGATGAAGCCCGGTGCGTCATCATTGACGACATAGAGCATGTCGCCCTTGAGCCCGGCCTCGATGCCGATTCCGAAAATTTCGACAAGGCGCGGGTTGTCGTTGCCGAACAGCGTGCCGGCAACCGAGCGCGGGCCTTGGCTGGTGGCGACCGTCACGCGGATCAGCGTGTGGTAGACCCCTTCACGGTCATGCCGCACCGAGCGCACGTCGAACCCGCGCTCCTTCGCCAGGAACGGCGCGTTGACCATGTTCACGCTGTCCGAATACTGCTTCATGAAACCCGCGAGCACTGCTGCTTCGATAGGCTTGCCGTTCAGCTCTGCGGCGGCGCCTTCGCGTTCGATGCTGATTTCGGTGAGGTTGCCATGGGCCAGCTGGCCAACCAGGCTGCCAAGATTTTCGGCAAGCGCCATATATGGCCTGAGCTTGGGCGCTTCTTCGGCACTGAGCGACGGCATGTTGAGCGCGTTGGTGACGCCGCCGTTGACGAGATAATCGGCCAGCTGTTCCGCCACCTGCAGCGCGACATTGACCTGCGCCTCAGTGGTGGACGCACCGAGATGCGGGGTGCAGATAAAATTGGGTGCGCCGAACAGGACATTGTCCTTGGCAGGCTCATCCATGAACACATCGAGCGCGGCACCGGCGACGTGACCGCTGTCCAGCGCCTCGCGCAATGCCGCCTCGTCGATCAGCCCTCCGCGCGCGCAATTGACGATGCGCACGCCCTTCTTCGTCTTCGCAAGGTTCTCTCTCGAGAGGATGTTGCGCGTCTGGTCGGTGAGCGGGGTGTGGAGCGTGATGAAGTCGGCGCGCGCGAGCACCTGATCGAGTTCCGCCTTCTCGACGCCGAGTTCCACCGCCCTTTCCGCCGTCAGGAAGGGATCGAAGGCTATCACCTTCATCTTCAGCCCCAGCGCTCGGGACGCAACGATCGAACCGATATTGCCCGCACCGATCAGTCCCAGCGTCTTGCCGGTGACTTCGACGCCCATGAAGCCGTTCTTGGGCCATTGGCCTGCCAGAGTGCGGGCGTTGGCCTCCGGAATCTGGCGGGCAAGCG
>CAYPFE010000096.1:0-9034 GCA_964409895.1 uncultured Novosphingobium sp. | reverse complement strand
GAATAGGGCGGCATGTGGAAGTAGCCGGCCTCGCACAGCGGTCCGTTGCCGATGATCTCGGAAAAGCCGTACTGGTTGCCCATGCGGTCGATGCCGAAGAATTCCTTGACCTGTTCCTCCCAGTCGTCGGGCGCGTCCTTGTAGCCCTTCATGCCGCCGCCGCCCTGCAGCACCGAGCCCGGCGCGAATTCGCATTTGAGGCCCTTTTCACGCGCGGCGACCGTCACCCGGTAAAGGTCGGAGAAGGTGCCGCCGATCTTGACCTGCTGGCCCCTGAACTGCTCGATCAGCCTGGCGAACCAGACCTCCATGTCATCCTCGCGGCTGCGGCCCTGTTCGAGCATCTTCTGGCGCTGTTCCAGCAGCGCCGGTTCGAGGCCGAGGGCGGCGACCTCGCCCTTGTCCTCGGCCGATTGCAGGCGGCCGGACAGCGCCATCAGGTCGGCGGGGATGTGCGTGTCGTAAAGCGTGTGATAATGCTCCGGCCCGCCTGCCATCTCCATGTTGAACAGGCTCATCATCTTCAGCATCGTCTGGTAGCCGCCGCGATAGCCGGGGAAGAAGGTCGGCAGTTTGACGTTCCAGTGATTGACGCCGCTCGACGCCAGGTTGACGTTGTAGAAGTGGAACTTCCACGGCCCGAACTCGTCATAGCTGCGCGGCACGAAGGAGAGCTTGCCGGTGGTACCGCTCGAATAGGTGACGAGCATGCCGAAGGCCTCGAGCCGGCCCAGCCACTCCTCGATGGTCTTGAGGCCCGTCAGGTCGAGCTGCGTCAAATCATGCGCGGTGAGCTTGTCGAGCCAGCCTGTCAGCTTCCTGAAATCGCGCTTTTCGATGATCTGGATCGGATAGTTCTTGAGCACGCGGTGGTCGAAGCAGACGGGGAGTATATCCTCGATGCGGTCGATCGTGTCGACGCCCTGGCGGTCGGCAAGCTTGGTGAGCGCCGGGATGCGGTCGCGCATCCGGTGGAAATTGATCCGCACCGTTTCCAGCTGCAGCTTCTCGCGCTCCTCGCGGGGGATCGACATCAGGTCTTCCCAGCTGCGATAGCACCACGCGGCGGGGTTGTCGGGCAGCAGGCTGATAGTCATGTTCGTCCTCTCGGATTGTGCTTTTCAGCGCGAGACTATAAGACTTTGGTCAAATGAACAGCAAGGGGTTTCAGAGATGGTCGAAAGGCGAATAGAGGGCAAGGTGGCTCTGGTGACAGGCGCGGGGCGGGGCATAGGTACCCTGGTCGCCAAGCGCCTCGCGGCGGAAGGGGCGACCGTGATCGTGCATTATAACGCAAGCGCGGACGGAGCCGAGGAAGTGGCGGAAGCGATCCGCGCGGCGGGCGGCAAGGCGATCTGCTACCAGGCCGACGTGACCAAGCGCGCCGACGTCATCGCCCTGTTCGAGAAGATCGACGCTGACCCGGGCCGTATCGACATTGTCGTCAACAATGCCGGCGGCGGGGGCGGGGGCAGCCTCGAAGCGCTCGACGAGGACGAGATGGAATGGATGATCGGCCTCAACTTCCGCGGTCCGCTGTTCGTAACAAGCGAAGCGGCCAAGCGGCTGGGTGAGGGTGGGCGCGTGATCAATTTCTCGTCGAGTGCTGCCAAGGCGACGATGCCTGGCACGGGTATCTATTCGGCGCTCAAATGGGGTGTCGAAAATCTCACCGAAAGCTGGTCGAAGGAGCTGGGCCGCAAGGGCGTTACGGTGAACTGCGTGATCCCCGGCGCAACCACGCCCGGCATGATCGACGCCGCGCCCGAATATGTCTCCTTCTACGAGAGCAACACGCCCTTCGGCCGCATCGGCACGGCCGAGGAAGTGGCGAATGTGGTTGCCTTCCTCGCCTCGCCCGAGGCGAGCTGGGTGTCTGGTGCGAAAATCCTGGTCAATGGAGCGGGGAATAACTGAACGCTCCGCCCCGGAACTCAAGATCAAGCTGCAGGTCTATTGCGGCAAGGAAATCGCCATGGGCCCGGGCAAGGCCAACCTGCTCGACTCCATTGCGCGCGAGGGTTCGATTTCGGCTGCCGCCCGCGCCATGGGCATGAGCTACCGCCGCGCCTGGCTGCTGGTCGACACCATGAACCGCTGCTGGGCGAAGCCGCTCGTCGAGACCGGGCCTGGCGCACCGGGCAGGGCAGGCGCGTATGTCACGGTTGAGGGTGAGCGGGCTCTGGCGGCCTACCGGGCGATGCAGGCGCGGGCCGAAGCGGCTGGAACCGGCGGGGACTGGGAAGAACTGCGGGCGATGTTGCGCAGCAGGCCCAAGCAGCATCAGAAGGATTGATGCAGGGGCTCTGACTTGATCATTGTGCGCGATACCGCAGCTTTCCCAGGCCTCTCTCGCACAGGAAGGTCGAGACCTCAGAACCTTCAGTATTCGAGGTCAAATCCTTCGAACTGGCCATCCTTTCGCCACGCGTCCAGCATTTCCCAGAACGCATAGGGCCCCGGGCCGTAGGAATCGCCGAGGAAATAGCGGAATACTTCGCCGCCTTCGCTGTTGTAGTAACCCGGGGTGCAGGCTCGCCCGAATGTTTCGACGTCGAGTTCCGTGGCGCGATGATGCGCCACCCAGTTTTCCTCGCTCTCCTTGCTGAGCGCCATAACCTTGATCCCCCGCTCCATTGCGGTCGAGATGATGTAGGCGATATGCTCGGCCTGGCGCCTGAAGGTTTCCGTGGTGGAAGCGTGCACGCCTCCCTGCACAAACCCCAGAAAGAACTTGTTGGGAAAGCCATGTGTGCTCATCCCGTGCAAGGTTTTGTAGCCGTCCTCCCAGTGGTCGAACAATGACTTGCCATCGCGGCCTTCAGCAACATCGAAGGACCAGCGCTTGCGCATCGAACTGGTCTGCTCATAGCCGCTGGCGAGGATGATGCAGTCGACTTCGTACTCCCTGCCTTCGTGCAGGAAGCCTTTTTCGGTCAAGGCTTCGACACCGCGCGTATCGGATACATCGATCAGATCGACATTGGGCCTGTTGAACGCCGGGTAGTAATTGTCGTTGGAACAGGGGCGCTTGCACAGGTAGCGATAGTAGGCCTTCAGCTTCTCGGCTGTGTCCTTGTCCTCGACGATGTCCTCCACACGCCGGCGCATGCGCTCCATGGTGCGGTGATCGTGCTCGTCGCGCATGGCGAGCAGTTCCTCGACGCCAAGCTCCGGCCAGCCGGCCTGTTCCCGCTCATGCCGGATGTTGCGATTGATCTCCGTCCAGATATCGCAGACCATATCGGGTTCATCGCGATCTAGCCCGGTCCACAGGGCGTTCTGGAAGTTGACCAGCATTTCCTGGTGCCAGCCCGGCTTGAGCGATTTGACCCATTCCGGATCGGTGTCGCGGTTATCCCTGGCATCGACACTCGAAGGCGTGCGCTGGATCACGTAAACGTGTTTCGCATATTCTCCCAGGAAGGGAACGATCTGGACAGCAGAAGCGCCTGTTCCGAGTACGGCCACGCGCTTGTCGCGAAGGCTGTCGAGTTTCGGATTCTTCTGGTTGCCGCCAGTGTAATCGTAGTCCCAGCGCGAGCTGTGAAACATATGGCCCTTGAAGCTGTCCAGACCGGGGACGTTCGGCAGCTTGGGCTTGTTGGCCGGTGTATGGGAAAATGCGATGAAGCGCGGGCGCAGCTCATCGCCGCGGTTGGTCGTTACGCGCCAACGAGCGATGCTGTCGTCCCAGCGCATCCCGGTGACCTTGGTGTGCATCAGGGCGCTTTCGTAGAGACCCGCCTTGCGCGCAATGCTCTGGATATACTCACGGATTTCATAGCCCGGTGAAAACTTCTTGGAGGGCATGAAGCCCATCTCTTCCAGAAGGGGCAGATAGACATAGGAAACGTTGTCGCATTCCACGCCGGGATAGCGGTTCCAGTACCAGCAGCCGCCAAAATCGCCCGCATGGTCGACGACGCGACAATCATGCACGCCCGCCTCGCGAAGGTAGTAGCCGGTCATCACCCCGCTGAAACCGCCGCCCATGATCATGACGTCGAAGTCTTCCGAGATCGGCTCCCGCTCGATCACCGGCATATGGGGGTCCGCTTCGCTGATATCCGCGAACTTGCCGCTCGGCGATACGTACTGGGCCTGCGCTTCGGGACGTAATCGTCTGTCCCGTTCGTAGGCATATTTCTCCATTATCGCGGGAACATCGATCTCGTCGACGGAAGGAATGTTGGTCGGTTCACAGGTTGTTTTCATGGATATTCCGATGCGCTCCGGATCTGCGATTTTGAATCATGCTTTGTGCATGGCCAAATGGCCTACTCTCCCCTTGAGCGCAATTTTCTTCCTCTCCTCACACAAAATGCCGCCCGCGCCCATAGCCGCTGCGCCGCACCAGCATTTCCGACGCCAGCAGTGCGCCCAGCGACAGGAGCACCGAGATCACCGCGAGGCGCGTCACTACCCCTTCACTGCCTGGAACCTGCAAGGCGGTGTAGATCGCCAGCGGCAAGGTGCGGGTCTCGCCCGGGATGTTCGAGACGAAAGTGATCGTAGCACCAAATTCGCCGATAGACCGCGCAAAGCCGAGGACCATGGCAGCGAGCACGCCTGGGAGCGCCAGCGGCAGGGTGATCGCGGCGTAGGTTCGCCACTTGCTCGCGCCCAGCGTGCGCGCCGCATTTTCCAGCCGGCGGTCGACACTTTCGAGCGAAAGGCGGATCGCGCGGACCATCAGCGGCAGTGCCATCACTGCGGCGGCGATCGCGGCACCGCTCCAGCGGAACATCACCGAGGCGCCGAATGCTGCCTCCAGCAGCCGTCCGATGGGCCCGCCAGCGCCAAAGGCGAGCAGCAGCAGCCAGCCCGTCACCACCGGCGGCAGCACCAGCGGCAGGTGGACCAGCGCGTCGAGCAGTACCAGCCCGGGGAGCCGCTTCCTCGCCAAGAGCCAGGCGAGCGCGAAGGCCACCGGCAGCATCGCCAGGATCGCGACGCTGCTGACCCTGATCGAGAGCAGGACGATTTCGAACTCCGCCTGCGTCACCTTTGGGTCCCGGTTGCAAAGCCGAAGCGGCGGAGGAGCGCGGCCCCTTCGCCTGACAGCAGGAACTGCCGGAAGCTCTCCGCGTCGTCGTTGGTCGAAGTCTTGAGCAAGGCTATCGGATAGACGATCGGCACATGGCTTGATGCCGGGAAAGCGGCGACGATGCGCAGTTTCGGATCTGCCAAGGCATCGGTCTTGTAAACGATACCCAGCGGCACCTCGCCGTGGCTGACGATCGCGGCCGCGGCGCGGACGTTGTCGCCGGAAACCACGTTCTTCTCGACATCGCTCCACACGCCCAACTTGGTCAGCGCCTGCCGGGCGTAGCGTCCTGCAGGGACAGATTGCGGATCGGCAAGCGCGATCCTTCGAGACTTGAGGACGAAGGCCAGGGCAGCGCCGGGTTGCAGTACCAGCTTCGTGTCCTTCCCGGCTTGTTCCACCAGCACCAGCTCGTTGCCGGCGAGATTGCCGCGAAGGCGATTGTGGATCAGGCCCTTGCGTGCGAGCTCGTTCATCCATTCCTCGTCAGCGGAGATGAAGATGTCGGCCGGCGCACCCGCCTCGATCTGGCGGGCGAGCGCGGGCGTTGCGGCGAAGGACAGCACCGGGCGCGGATGTCCCCTCTGTGCCCAGGCGTCGGCGGCAGCCTCCAGCGATTCCTGCAGGCTGGACGCGGCGAGCACTAGGGGCCCCTTGTCTTCGTCACGCCCGGTCAGCAGGACGAAAGGCAGCGCCGCTAGCAGCGCGGCAAGGACCAGGACAAAGGCTAGGGGTCTTTTCAACGAGGGCTCCGGACGAACTATATATCGCCGTATATAGAACGACCCGCGAAGAAAAGCGCAATCTCACCCTTTCAGGTGACGATCAGAGCTCGCTTATCGGACCGACGACGGTTTCCGCGAATTCGGCGAACTTGCTGTCGAGCCCGGGTCCCGAGGGCGCGACTTCGCCGCTGGAAGCGATGTTGAACTCCGTCACGCCCGCGTCGCGGTATCGTTCGAGATCGTCGAGCGTCGCGGTGGAATAGACGATCTTGATGATTCGGAGGCTGCCCGGATCGCGGCCCTGTTCTTCGGCCATCTGGCGCACTTCGCCGATCATCCTGGGCGCGTCCTCGACCGGCATGTTGTAGGGCAACCAGCCATCGCCGAGCCGGGCGACGCGGCGCATCGCTGCCTTGCTCTCGCCACCGATCAGCACCTGGACGCCGCCTGCCCGCGCGGGCTTGGGAAAGCTGCAGGCGTTGGCGAAGTTGAAGTGCTTGCCCGAGTAGCTCGAATATTCGTCGAGCCAGAGCCGGCGCATCGCTTCGATCGCCTCGTTGGTGCGACTGCCGCGCTGGTGATAGTCGACGCCGACCGCGTCGAACTCCTCCTTGGCCCAGCCCGCGCCGACGCCGAGGATCACGCGTCCCCCTGAAAAGGAATCGAGCGTGGCCATGGTCTTCGCCAGGAACAGCGGGTTGCGCTGGGGCAGGACGATGATGTTGCTGCCGACTTCCAGCGTGGTCGTCGCCGCCGCCGCCCAGGCCATGCCCATCACCGGGTCGATCAGCGGGTGGCGCGGGTCCTGGTTGGCATAGGTGTCGTCGTCGAAATGGAGCGGCGCGTCGTCGCTCGGTTCGGGTGCTTCCTGCCCCGAGCCGCCGGCGTATGGATAGTCCGACTCAGGATAATCGGCGAATTGCACGACGTGGTCGGGCATCAGGTAATGCGAGAAGCCCGCCCTTTCGGCGGCGATCGCCGAGGCGCGGATGAACTCGCCCGTGGCATAGGGGCCGATGCCCCCGCATGTGATCCCGACTTTCATGGCAATCTCCCCAGTCTGTCGCCGCAAGATTCGCCGCTTGCGCCAAAAGGTCAAGGGCTGGCGGCTCTTGCAGCTTGCAATTCGCGCGGCGAGGTGAACAATCGCGGGCAAGAGAAGTATCGGGAGTGTCTATGGGACTGCTTGAAGGCAAGGTCGCGCTGGTCACCGGCGCCGGAACCGGTATCGGCAAGGGCATCGCGCGAAAATTCGTCGACGAAGGCGCCAAGGTGGTGATCGCGGCGCGGCGCGAGAATATCCTCGAGGAAGCCTGCAAATACGCTCCGGACGCGATGAGCTGGGTGAAGATGGACCTGTGCGACACTGACGACCGGGCCAACGCGCTCCAGGCCTGTGTCGATCGCTACGGAAAACTCGATATCCTGGTCAGCAATGCCGGCATGCAGCTGTGGAAGAGTTTCGACGATACCACTGTCGAGGAAATCGATGAGATGTATTACACCAACCTCTCCTCGACGGTGCGGCTGATCAAGCAATCGCTGCCCTATCTTGAGGAGAGCAAGGGTAACATCGTCATCATTTCCTCGACCGGGGGGCGATACACGGTGGTCCCGTCGCAATGGCTGACGGTTTACGGCGCGTCGAAGGCCGGGCTCAACCAGCTGACCCGCACTTTGGCGCCGGAACTGGGCCCCAAAGGCATCCGCATCAACGCTGTCGCGCCCGGCGTCACGCGCGGCGAATATGCCGATGCGAGCCTCGATGGCGAGCCCGAAGTCGCGGCTGGAATCCTGAATGCGACCTCGCTCGGGAGGTTCGGCGAGCCCGAAGACATCGCCAAGGTCGTGCTGTTCATGGCGAGCGACATGGCAAGCTGGGTGACGGGCCAGGTGCTTGACGCCAGCGGCGGCTGGCAAATTCCGGGCGGTTGAGGGAAGGGGAGCGAGCATGACTGAAGGAAAAAGCGTCGTCATTACAGGGGCCGCCAGCGGTATCGGCCGGGCCACGGCGGAACGGCTCGCAAAGGGCGGCTGGAACGTGTTGGCGGTCGATCTCAACGCGGAACAGCTGGCATGGACCGAGGGCAACGAGCGCGTTGCCTCGCTGACCGCCGACGTCAGTTCGGAGGCCGACAACACTCGCATTGCCGCAGAAGCGGAACGGCTGTTCGGCGGCGTCGACGGGGCCTTCTTCAACGCCGGGATCACCGGTGGTGGCAGTATCGACGACATGCCGACGGAGAATTTCGAACGCGTTTTTGCCATTAATATGATGGGTCCGGTGCTGGGCATTCGTGCCGTCCTGCCGCTCATCAGGCGGCGCGGCGGGGGCTCGATCGTCGTCACTTCCTCGACCATGGGCGTAGGTGCGGATTCGGAAAACTGGGCCTATGCCATGGCCAAGCATGCGCTGATCGGGTTGGTGAAGAGCGTCTCGCGCGAAGTGGGCTGGGAGAATATCCGCATCAATGCGCTGTGCCCCGGGCTGACCGAAACCGGCATGACCGGGCCGGTAAAGGAACTCGCACCGGACCATTACGACCTCTTGAAGAGGTCCGTGCCGTTACAGCGCTGGGCCAAGGCGGACGAGATGGCCTCGGTCGTCGAATTCCTGCTGTCCGATGCCGCATCCTACGTCTCCGGCCATGCTATGGTCGCCGATGCGGGGACTATCGTCGGCACCGGCTTGCTCGGTCCCAAGATGGGCGGCGACAACGTCATCCCACATGGCATCAACGAATAGGATCTGATCGATGAGCGACGACACAACCGCGATGTCACAGGAGAACTTCGCTTCGACCGGGCCGCCTGAGGTGCTTGCCGAGGCCGATTTCTCAAGTGATGAAGCTGCGCTCGACTATGCCTACCGCCAGCTCGACACGCTGGTCGATGCAATGCGCTACTCGCTGAAAAAGCAGATCGTCGGCTGGCCCGACGACGACCGCGAATTGAACACCTACGAAGCGCTCCGCCACATGCTCAGGAACATGAGCTTCGCCCATGCCTGCCATGTCGAGGGCGACTACGGCAACCCCATGCTCACCAAGATGGGGGGCATGAGCCGCATCCAATTCCAGCTGCAATCGACCGACTGCAATTACCATTCGGCGATCCTCCACGGGGGCTACCGCTATCGCCTGACCGGCAATCGCGGCAGCTGCGCGGTGTTCCAGATGAGCACCTTCAACAGTCATTCTTGCGATTTCGCGGGCGGCTGGAAGATGATCGGCAACGCCAACAACATCATCACGCCCGA